>CAZYDX010000006.1:0-34658 GCA_964646455.1 uncultured bacterium
AAGAGTTTTAGAAAATTGTCTAATGGAATTAGAAACTCTAGAAAGAGATATTTCATTAATTGAAAATATTATACCACCTTTTCCAAGAATTACATACGATGAAGCATCAAAAATTCTTAAAGAAAATGGAAGTGAATTTAAATATGGTAGTGATTTTGGTGCTCCAGACGAAACATTGCTTTCAGAACAATTTGATAAGCCTATTATGATCCATCGCTGGCCGGCAGATATTAAACCATTTTATATGAAAAGAGATGAGCATGATAACGAATTAGCATTAGGTGTGGATATTATTGCACCTGAGGGGTATGGCGAAATAGTAGGTGGTGGTCAGAGAGAAGATGATATAGATATATTGACCAAAAGTATAAGACATCACGATCTACCATTAGAACCATTTCAATGGTTCCTAGATCTTCGTAAGTATGGTTCTGTCCCTCATTCAGGGTTTGGTCTTGGACTAGAGCGTGTAGTAGCATGGGTATGTGGTACTAAACATATAAGAGAGACCATTCCTTTTCCAAGAACTATGGCAAGGCTTGATCCTTAATGAATTATAAGGCGCGTATTTCTGTTTTTGGTGCTCGTAAGATAACCGAAAAAATTTATAATCAGACTTATAACCTTGGGAAATTATTAAATGCTAATAAATATCTTGTTTATTGTGGTGGCGGGAAAGGTGTGATGGAGGCAATAGCAAAGGGTGTATACGATGATGGTGGTCAATGTGTCGGGATATTAAAGGGCTTAAATACTGATGAGATGAATCCATATATAAATATACCTATCGCTACAAATATGGGAATTACTAGAAATGCATTATTAGCCTATAGTTGTGAAGCTTCAGTCGCTGTAAGTGGTCAATATGGAACTTTAAGTGAGATAGCATATGCACTACAGCTTAACAAACCTGTTATTGGTTTAGAAACATGGGATATTGACGGAGTTCAAAAAGTTAGTACTGAGTCCGAAATAATAGAAAAACTCAATCATATATTTACATAAAATCTATGAAAATATTAAAGGCAAAGATATATGGAAAAGTTCAAGGTGTTTGGTTTAGAAAAAGCACATATACTTTTGCGAGAAGTATTGGACTAGTTGGAATGGTAAAAAACTTAGCAGATGGGACTGTACTAGTAAATGCCTCAGGAGCAGATGAAAACATTGAAGAATTTAAAGAGTATTTAGAGGATGGTTCGCCCAACTCAAGAGTGGATAAGATAGATTATTCTTGGGAAGATTCAGCCATTGAATATTCAACATTTGAGATTGAATATTGATGAAGATTGCCCTTTGTCAGATTAATCCTACTGTCGGGTCATTTAGCTCAAACATTGATCTAATAGAAAGAAACTATAAGGATGCCATAAAAAAAGGCGCAGACTTAGTGGTTTTTCCTGAGATGTCTATAACCGGCTATCCTCCTCAGGATTTATTATGGCAGAAAGATTTTGTTGCGAAAAATTATCAATCAGTTGAAAAAATATCAGAAATATCTTCTGTCCCCATGATTGTCGGTTATGTAAGAGCTGAGGGTAATAATCTATATAATAGCGCTGCTCTATGCCAAGATGGGGAAGTGTGCGGTATTTACGATAAAATTTTATTACCTACATATGATGTTTTTGATGAGAAGAGATACTTTTCTTCCGGGGTAAAGCCAGGTATATGGTCTATATCAAGCAATGGAAAAAAAATCAATCTAGGAATTCAAATTTGTGAAGATTTATGGGACTCTAATTATGACATAAAAGTTTCTAATGAGCAAAAAAAATATGGTGCAGATTTTATCATTAACATATCAGCTTCACCATACAGCAAAAATAGATTAAAAGACCGTGTTGGTTTAATGAAGAGTAAAGTAAAAGAAATAGGGTTACCTTTTCTTTATTGTAATCTTGTTGGAGCACAAGATGAATTAGTTTTTGATGGATGCTCTATTGCTTTTGATGAAAATGAAAATTGCATTGGCCAAGCAGCATCATTTAAAGAGGATATACTTTTCATTGATATCAATAATAAAAACCATATTGATATTAATTACAAATCAAGAAATGAGAATATCTTTAACGCACTATGTTTAGGTATAAAAGATTATTTTGTTAAAACTGGGATTAAAGATGCTGTCATAGGTCTTTCTGGAGGTATTGACAGCGCTGTTGTTGCTACTTTAGCATGCAATGCATTAGGGAATGAATCCGTTCATGGTGTTTCTATGCCATCTCTGTTTAGCAGTGATCACAGTAGAGAAGATGCAAAACAATTAGCTAGAAATCTAGGAATTGACTTCAAATCAATATCAATCAATGAAGTAGTAAGCTCTATGGAAGAAACTTTATCACCACATTTTAAAGATAAATTTAGAGATAATACTGAGGAAAATATTCAAGCTAGATCTAGAGGGAATTTACTTATGGCGCTATCAAATAAATTTGGTTGGCTAGTTCTTTCAACTGGAAATAAAACAGAATTAGCTCTAGGATATTGCACTCTCTATGGAGATATGAGTGGAGGACTTTCAGTAATCTCAGACTTAAATAAAGCCGATGTCTATTCACTCGCGAATTGGATAAATAAGAATAGATCAAATGTTATCCCAATTAATACCATTAATAAACCTCCTTCTGCTGAGTTAGCACCAGGTCAGGTGGATCCATTTGATTATGATGTGGTTTCTCCGCTGGTTGATTCAATTATTGAAAAGAAAATGACAATTAAAGAACTAATAGATGATGGTTATGATAAAAGGACTGTCGAAATGGTATATGATAAAATCATAAAGAATGAGTATAAACGGCGACAAGCACCAATAGGAATTAGAATATCTAAAAAAGCTTTTGGTACGGGAAGAAGGTTCCCTATTGTAAATCATTATCAGGAGGATACTATATGAGTAAAATATTTATTATCTGGTTATTAATTTTTTCAATGTCATTACATAGTCAGCCTTCTAGTTCAAATTTACCTTCTGAGTTTTGGCTAGATCTTTCAGAGCCTGAAAAATTATCATTTGTTAATGGTGCATATGGAGCAATCAGTCTTCTAAAGAAAAGTCACAGGGATGAGGTTGCTAAACAATACCTGCATGATAAGAATTGGATCCAGCCATACTATATCGAAAGATTCTATAATATTGCTGACGAATATGTTTCGGAAGAGGCAGGGTATAACCTATCAATTATAATCATGCATATGGATGCTTTATATGCAAACTCTGATAATCAAAAAATACCAGTACTAGAAGCAATGAGGGTTGTTTCTTTAATGCAGGATGGATTAAGTGATAAGGCTAATCTTAGATTACTACAGCTTCAAAGAAAATATTAGTTTTTAACTTTTTCCATTAAAGTGCGTCTAAGATTTTAACCAGCTAACAGAGGTTATAAAGTGCGCTACATTAAGATTATATTATTTTTGGTTGTTTCGTTTTCTTTGGCGTTTCCACATCATGGTAAACATAAAAGATGGAAACACAAAAAAAAGCATCGTATACATAAAGTACACAAAAAACCAAAGATAAATATTAGCCTAGGTTATAATTACGTATGGCCAAAATGTAGGTGGAATTATAATTCTTGCCATCGTCATCATAGCAAAGAGATAGTAGTTGTCCAAAATGAAAGTAATTCTGATAAAAATGAGAGTGTTGATGAGATCATCGCTCAAATAGAAAAATTAGCTATCCTTAAAGAAAAAGGTATGATTAGCGAGAAAGACTATGAAAAAAAGAAAAAGGATCTGTTAAAGCGTATTTAAGTATTGTATATATTGGTTATTGGGCTGTTTATCCTCTAGACAATCAAAATAATTTAAATATAATTACATTTTCATAATAATTCTACATTCTGACTCCTTAATTTCAGGTAATGAATAAAGATTTATTAAGAAACTTTTCTATTATAGCTCATATTGATCATGGTAAATCCACCCTAGCTGATCGATTCCTGGAGGAGACCAAAACCTTATCAAAAAAACAGATGCAGAATCAGGTCTTAGACAGTATGGACCTAGAACGCGAGAGAGGCATCACAATTAAGAGCCATCCAATTCAAATGCATTACAAACACAAGAGTAAAAAATCATATATATTTAATCTTATCGATACACCAGGCCATGTTGACTTTACCTATGAAGTTAGTCGTTCATTGGCCGCATGTGAAGGGGCACTGTTATTAGTTGATGCGGCTCAGGGCGTTGAGGCTCAGACAGTCTCTAATGCATATCTTGCTATTGAGAACGACCTGACTATTATTCCAATTATTAATAAGGTAGATCTTCCTTCTGCTATGACAGAAGATGTTAAAAACCAGATCATTGAATTAATTGGGTGCAATGAAAATGATATAATAGAAGCCAGTGCAAAAAGTGGTCAGGGGATTGAATTGATTTTTGAAGCAATAGTAAATAGAATTCCCCCGCCTTCTGATAATGATCTTGACCTGACAAGGGCATTAATATTTGATTCTACATATGACAACTATAGAGGAGCGATACCCTATGTTCGTGTGTTTGACGGTGTTATCAAAAAAGGCATGCCAATAAAGTTTCATGCGCATGGTGAGACATATGAGATTACGGAGGTAGGGCACTTTGTTTTAAAAATGATTGAGGCTGAAGAATTAAAGTCTGGTGATGTTGGATACATAGTCGCAAGCATACGTGACATGGCCCATATTCAGCCAGGAGATACAATAACCTCTAGCGATAGTCCTTGTTCAGAGCCTTTATCAGGATATAAAAAAATTAAGCCAATGGTTTTCTCGGGGTTATACCCTGTTGATGGAGATGAATATGATCAACTACGAGTTGCTCTGGGAAAGTTAAAACTTAATGACGCGTCATTAGAGTTCACTCCAGAGACTAGTGAGGCACTTGGGTTTGGATTTAGATGTGGATTCCTGGGTTTATTACATATGGAAATCATACAAGAGAGATTGGAAAGAGAATTTGATCTGAACCTTATCACTACAACGCCGAATGTTGTATATGAGATTTTGCTTAGAGATGGAGATACAATAAAAATAAATACACCATCGCAGATGCCAAGCACAGGAGATATTGATAAAATTTTAGAGCCAATGGTTTCTGCAGAAATATTGACACCTAAAGAGTACATCGGAGCAATTATGACTCTATGTCAAAAAAAACGAGGTATTTATAAAAACACAAACTATTTATCCCCTGAAAAGGCTCAGGTGTATTATGATTTACCACTGGGTGAGATAATATTTGATTTTTATGATAAGCTTAAATCCTTATCTAGGGGTTACGCATCTTTAGACTATGATTTTAAAGAATTCGCACCTGCTGATCTTAAAAAACTGGAGATTCTAATGCATGGTGACCCTGTAGATGCTCTTTCTTCTATATGTCACTCAGATGATGCTTACCATAGAGGAGTTGCAATGTGTAGCAAGCTCAAAGAGCTTATTCCTCGGCAAATGTTTGAGGTTGCAATTCAAGCATCCTTAAATGGAAGAATAATAGCTAGGACTACGGTGAAAGCACTGAGAAAAAATGTGACCGCTAAGTGTTATGGTGGTGATATTACGAGAAAAAGAAAGCTCTGGGAAAAACAAAAAAAAGGTAAAAAAAGAATGAAAATGATTGGCAAGATTGAGGTCCCACAAGAAGCGCTCCTAGCAGCATTACAGATAGGAGAAGATTGATTTCTATTATTTCTAGATGTCGTATTATTTAAAAACTCGATCATCCTTTTATTCATTTTTATTTACAATTCCTCTCTTTTTCATTTATGAAATCGGTATTTTATTTCTATCACAAGATGATATTCTGGTCGTTAGAAACGGAGCAGATTTTTTAATGAGAACGCTCCTAGAATCATTTGGAGTTTATGGCCTTTATGGTTTGGGAGCTATTTTTCTGATTGGTTTTATTATTACTTATTTCTTTTTTATAAAAGATAAAAATAATAAAAATATTAGGCCGGATTATTTGTTTATAATGTTATTTGAAAGTATTTGCTGGGCTATTGCACTGTATTTTTTATTGTTCAAGTTTATGCTTGTCCTCATGAATCCTATAGGTAAAACAATTATACAGCAGGTAACACTTGCAATTGGAGCCGGGATTTATGAAGAATTTTTATTTAGAGTAATGTTAATCGCAGGTCTAACCGGGGTAATAGGCTTTGTGTTTTTATGGGATGAGAAGATAAGGAAAGTAGCTGCGCTAGTTATTGCCGCAGGCTTATTTTCAGCGTTTCATTTTATGGGAGAGTATGGAGACTATTTTTCAATGGAATTGTTTCTATTAAGGTTTTTTGCGGGCATTATACTTGGTTCTTTATATTTTGCAAGAGGATTTGGAATTACTGCATATACCCATAGTATATATGACCTAATAGTACTGATTCAAATCACAATTCACTCACCTACTTGATTAATGTTAAAGTAGATACCCTCTGATATGGAACTATTATTATTTCATTTTGTATTATTTATCAGATTTATTTTTACCACTTAAAAAATGATAATATGCCTACATTCCCTACACTTTAATTCAATAATATTGATTAACAAAATAGAAAACCATAAATGTTTCCTGTAGTTTTTGAAATCGGTCCAATAAAAATCTATTCCTTTGGTTTAATGCTAGTGACAGCATTCTACACATGTTATTTCTTGCTGCATTTAGAGATGAAGAGATTAAGGTATGATACTGAGATTGCTTCAGATATCATATTCTGGGCTGCTATTGGAGGAGTTTTAGGTGCAAAAGTATATTATCTCATAGAAAACCTTGACCGAACTATAAATGACCCAATAGGAATGATATTCAGTGGTTCTGGTCTGGTATTCCTTGGGGGTCTAATTGGGAGCACTACATGTGTATCAATTATTTTAAATAAGCGTAAACTCCCTTGGTTTGTATTTGCTGATACTATCGCACCTCTTATAATGATAGGCTATGCGATTGGTAGAGTGGGGTGTTTCCTTGTCGGAGATGATTATGGACTTCCTAGCACATTACCTTGGGCAGTATCTTTTCCAAATGGTTTACCACCAACAACAGTTTCAAGTTTTTCGCTTTATTATCCATGGATAGACACCTCGGCATTTAATACTAATTTAATTACTGTTCATCCTACTCAGTTATACGAGTCATTTGCGGGATTTATATTTTTCATAATTTTATGGAAGTTTAGAACGCAAATAAAAATTTCAGGCAGTTTGTTTTTTATTTATCTGATTATTGCTGGTATTGAGAGGTTCTTTATTGAGTTTATAAGAACAAATGAAAAATATTTGTTTGATATTTTTAGTGGTGCTCAAATTATTAGTGTTATCATGATATTTATCGGATGCTATTTTCTTTTATGGCCAATATCGCAAGTTGTTGAAGGTGAGAAAAATCCTTAGAGTATTATTATGCATAGCACTTTTAGGTTGTGTATTACAATCTCAGTCTGCACTGAGTATAGTTGATTATAAAAGTTTCCCCTCTGAGTTAGAGATATTAAATATTAATCCCGATGTTTTTGAATGGGGTGTAGCAGGCAATTTTTTATTATTAGATAAAATGGAAAACCAACTTGTAAGCATTGGTTCACTAAATGATTTACAATTAGTTGGCGGCTTTGGGAGGAAAACAGTTTCATTTTCAGAGCCAATATGGGTTGGGGTTGCCCCAAATGGTATTTTATTAATTGATAGACTCGATAACAAAATTATATCACTAGACTATCGTCTTATTTATATGAATGAGGTAAACCTAGAACCCAGGATATATCCTGAACTAGCAGCTATTGATAAATGGGGAACTTTATATATGTACTCCTCTCAATACCATAGTATTTTCTCATTTAAACAGGCTAGTCTTAGACAGATTCCTCATATTGATCTAAAAAGATATGACAATATTGATTATTGTTTATCTCAAATTATGATTAATGAACAGGGCGATATTGGCATATTAGGTTGTGATAACAGTGTTCATATTTTTTCTAGACATGGAGAATATAAAAGCTCATACTATCCTTCAATTGATGATATTGAATTTCTAGTGCCATTACGGGGTGATTGGCTTGTTTTTAATAAAGCTGGCGACGGAATATCAATACTGTCAAATAAAAAGCTAGAAATACCGGAGGTCAGTATTCCAATATTAGATATAAAGAGCATGAACAGATCTGTAGCTGTATTATCAAAAGACCATATTTTGATTCTAAATGCGCAGACTAAATAGTAAGTATCTAAATGTTGGACTTATAATAGTTCAGGCTCTTTTCTCACAATCTATTTCCACGATTGATACTCTATGGTTAGTTAAGGATAAAAGCCGATATCCTCTGAGAAATAATTTTATTTTTCAAGATTCAGTCAATATTTCAGTAGGTGGTGAAAATTCACGGCCAGATAGCATAGACTATTTAAATGGGATAATATATTGGAATAATACATCTCTTAGGCCGGTTAGCGCCATTGTAAGGTATAAAGCATTGGATAAAGAACTTCCTCAAAAAATTGGGCCATTGTGGAAAAAACTCCCAGATTTAGATTTGATTTTGAAGAAAGATTCAACAACAGAAAATTATTTCCAGCGTAGAAATAATACCCAAGACAATGGTCTATATACTTCAGGGACGTTTAACAGACAGATCAATTTATCATCAAATGGTATGTCTCAATTCACAGGTGGACTGCATCTAAATATCAGTGGCGAGCTTGAAAATAATATTATGCTCAGCGCTGTATTAAGTGATCAGGATATGATAATCCAACCAGAAGGAAATACTCGTAATCTTGAAGATATTGAACAAGTTTATATAACAATGCAACACCCAAATTTTTCATTGGATGCTGGCGATATAAAATATAAAAATACATCTGATAAACTCATTAATATAGAGCGTAATGTAATTGGTATAAATAATAACTTTAAGTATAAAAATTTTTCAGGGAGTGCTCTTTTATCTTCAACCAGAGGTAAGTACATGTCTATGGAAATAGTTGGGCTAGATGGTGTACAAGGTCCCTATTGCCTAACATCAAAAGAAAATAGTAAAGATATCTCATTGATATCCGGTTCAGAAAAAGTTTGGCTTGATGGTGAGAGATTGGTTAGAGGAGCTAACTATGATTATGTAATAGACTATTCCTTAGCCGAAATAACCTTTACCGCAAAGCACCTAATACATTTTGATTCAGATATTTTTATTGAGTATGAGTATGTTGATGGAGTATATACTCAAAAAATTATTAGTGGTACATATAGATCGGACTTTTCAGATGACCTTAATATTGTTACTGGTTTTATAAGAGAGAAGGACAACACCAATAGTTTATCTTCTGATAGTGAGCTCTATCAAAGGATCATTAATGGAGAAACTGAAGATTTAATTATCAGTGGCGCTATTGAGGATTCAACCGGTGATTATTATTTAGATGGTGAGATATTTAAATACGATCCTGATCATATTGTTAGTGGATATAATAGATATCGCATCGCTTTCACCTATAATATAAAAGGTACTTACGAGAAGCTAGTATCAGTTTTAGGAAAAGTATATTATCAATATTATGAGGGTGATAGTCCAATAAATAAGGATCTATATAGTCCTTATCAAAAAATAAGTGCTCCAAGGTCAAAGGATTTATATTATGCAAAGGGTAACTATAGCCTAGGTAATAAACTAACCTTCTCATCCCTTTTTTCTAGGTCTCTTAGCGATAACAATATATTATCAGGCGCAAATGAACTCGCAAAAGGAGGACTGTATGAGATCAGTCTGGTACTAGACTCGATTGAAACAGGAAAGATGACATATTTTTTTTCTATAGATAATTTGATAAGAGAAAAAAATTATTCGTCATTTGGACTAGATCGAAATGTACAATATAAGCGTTATTGGGATCTGGACAGTATTGGTGCGATGGACGAAAGAGAGTCTTCTCTGAAGTTTTTTCTGGGTATTGATAATTTTAGTCGATCGTCAATTGAATATTCTGGTTTAAGTATTGGCGCACTCAAAAAAGAAAAGATAAAATTAGATCATAAGATTAATAGTGGAACCTTGAGTGGTACAAATCTCCAGCATCAACAGGTCTTTTCTGATATTGGGACGTATAAATATACAGATGCTAATATCACATCAAAACTTGGATATTTTAGTCCATTTCTTCGTTTTAGAGAAGAAAAAAAGCCGAGCTCATTGAGCTATAACATTTTTGGAGGTGGATTAAATTATCAAAAAGAAAATAGATCAATAAAATTAGGAATTGACAGTAGAAAAGACATAGACAATGCTAAGCTATTAAATGATGCTGATGTTCAAAATAGTGACGATATTATATCCTCCTTTCAATATATCAATCAGAACAGAATTGGATGGCGAAATAACTTAATTATAAAAAAACGGATAAAAAGCTATGATAATACCTCGGATGATTTGGACTATGTTCTAGGGAAAATAAAGCTATCATATAAAAAGCCGGGCGACCCAATCTATTTTGAGTTAAATACTTCCACAGAAAGGACTCAAAATGAAAATTACTCTATTGTATATGACTCTGTTGGTGTGGGGCTCGGCGACTATAGATACGATAATGACTTTAATACCTTTATTAGAGACCCTAATGGCTCATATATCTCTTACTCTGTACCTTCTGGGCAAAGGATAGACATGGTTAATGTCAACGGTTTTCAAAAAATAGTCTATGACTTGCAAAAAATAAAAGGGTATCCTCCTTTAAAGTTAAAAATGGATACAAACTATGATTATAGCGGGACCAATTTTGATTTGAGAGAGTTTACCGATCCAATCATCTCAGATACTAGTCTTTATAGATCATATTTGCATAATATTTTTGAAATAGAATGGAGTTTGAAAAGATCTATGAATCGGTTCCGTGCCTATAATATTTTTTCTTACGACCTCCAAGGTTATGACTCTCGAGGAAATGAACTATTGAAGCATATTGAGTCAGGGGCAGATTATTACTCAGGTATAAGTAAAAATACAAATGTTAAGGTAACAGGTTATTATCATAATAAAAAAATTAATTCCAGTTTTACAAACCTAAGAAATCGAAATGTTTTTGGTAGCTGGTATGAGATAAGTATCTACTCAAAAAATAGAAGAAATATAGATTCTGAAATATCAATAAAATTCGGTAGTGATAGAGGAACCTTTTATGTTGATGATTTTAGAGCTACTGGGCTAGGTTTGGAATACAATGGACGAATATATCTTGGAAAATCTGGAAGCATCCAGTCAAATATAGCCTGGCAAAAGAATAAAGAAAAATCTAGTATTATGGTGTTGCCTCCCGAGGCAATAAATGGTCTTACGATTGGAGAAAATATAAATGTGAACACACGGGCCAATTATTTTTTTAAGAAAGATATATCTTTTTCACTATCAATCAGTTATATAAATAATTATAGATATAGCAATCTCATCACTATCTTAGGAGAGTTTCGTGCGTATCTATAAGATATCTTTTCTTTATGTTATGTTCTTTCAAATTATATTTTGCAATGATACAATCAAATTCAATATTCCTGACAGTCTTTATATTAAAAACACAATAGACTCTATCATGCAAAGTAGCCAATTCTTGAACACGGAATATCATTTGCAGTCTTATGAAAAAGAGTTTAAAAATGTTATATATAAGAGGAATTATATAGATAAAGAAATAGACACTATCATGATTGCTCCAGAGCAAAATATAAATCAAAAACACTTAAACCGAATAGGTCTAAAGATACATCATTTTTCCATAAATAATAACTTTGCTGATGAAATTGAAGACAAAAAAAAATTAATAATGAACAAGTACTATTTTATCAGCAGGAAGCCAAGTATCGAGATTGGCAGATACTCAAATGATAAAGTGGGAATGGTGATTGATCTGGACCCAGAATTTAGCAGTCACTTTTCAGGCCTATTCGGAGCCTCAAAAAAATTCAATGATAAGTGGGGTTTGAATGGAGAGTTAAATATCCAGCTAGAGAATATTTGGAATACAATGGAGAGATTTGGTTTTTATTGGAAAAAACTTGATTCAACAAATCAGATGTTTAACATACAATTTGGGCATCCACATATTTTTTATAATGGACTCGGAGTTAGTGCATCTTACAATTACGAATTAGTTAATGGTTTTTATACTGAATCAAAGGCACGCATCTCATTTGAGATCTCTAATGTGTATTACGGATCATTTTATATCGGATATAACTCTGGAGAAATAAATACTACAACTTCCGGAGAAAATAATAATTATAAAAATTCTCGCTATAAGGCATTACTTGTGACGTTTAATCATAACAGTTTTAATAGAAGAATATTGCCTAATAGAGGCTCAAAATTGAACATGGAAACAAACCTTGGAAAAGATACTTTTAATGATCATTTATATATCAAAAATAGAGTAAATCTAAAACATATTTTTCCAATAATAAGCAACGTCAATCTATGCTTTAATTCATTAAATGAACAGATAAAGGCTCTTAGCGGTATAATAGGCTCATCCCGAGAGATAAGGTATGGAGGTATAAATAGTCTGAGAGGCTATGTGGATAACCAGTTTAGTTCTGATTTTGTATCTATCCAGACAATAGAGGTACACTTTCAGAAAAGTAAATTTTTAAGAACTTTATTGTTTTTTGACCTCGGGGTTTCTTCGGGAAAGACACCTAAGACTAGTTTGGGGGTAGGATTTTTCAAACTAACAGATAAAGCACTTATTGAGTTAGAATATGCCATTCCAGAAAAGAGTTCATTCCTAGATGGTAAGATACATGTGAAATGGACCTCTAGATTATAGTTTATAACTAAAGTCAGAGTTAATTTAATACATGCGAATTTTTTACTATATCAAGCTGACAAATATTTTAATATTTTTTTTATTGGTTTTTAGCTGTGCTGGAAAGAAAGACTCGCTCGGTATGGATGATGAGATTAGAGTAATATGTTCAGAATCAGATGAGCCAATTGTCCGTAATTATTTAACTAAGGTCTTTAATGATACTCTATATACACCAGCTCCAGAGCCATTATTTAAGTTAATTTTTTCTAGGCCAAAATATTACCAAGATCTTAAAAGGTATGCCCAGTTAATTATAGCTGCTGTTGATAGAGATAACACTAACTCAGGCTATCGGTTGATCAAGAAATTATTGCCTGATAATCAGTTAAATATTACATCGAATGAAAACCCAGTATTATTAACAAAAGATCTACATGCGAAAGACCAGATATATGTAGTGATCAATGCTCTAGATGAGGGACATTTATTTAAAGATATAAATAAAAACAAAGACCTGCTACGCAGACACTATGAAGAACAGTTTAAACTAAGGGGAAGTAGATTTCTTTTTAGAGATAATCAGTTTGGAGATGAAGAGAAATTATATGCAGACTACAGATGGAGCATAAAAATTCCTTGGGGATGGGAGATATTAAGAAATGATAAAAAAATGAAATTCTTTTGGATGGGATCTGAATATCCTTATCGGTGGGTTTCTGTAAAGTGGAGTGGTGGTAATATTATTGAAGACCAGCTGTCAGTCGGAGAGCAGATATGGAATTATCCCATTAATAATTATAAAAGTATTAGATTTAATGAGCATATGTTTAAGCTTGAGAGAATATATTTTAATGGTTATAGGGGATGGCAATGCTCTGGCGTTTGGGAGTCAAATGACTCTCTAGATGCAAAAGGGGGACCTTTTTATTCTTATTTATTTTATGACGACCTCTCGGACAGAACATTTCATATTAATACATTGGTTCATAACCCAGGAAAGCCTAAAGCAGTATATATTCGACAGATGAGGCTTATTGCAAAATCATTTAGGTCTCGTCCTCAAAATAATTAGGTATGAAAACAATACTTATCACTGGTGGATCAGGTCAGTTAGGAATATCTTTAAAAAGAATATTTGATTCAAAATATGAAATTATATCTTCCACAAGAAGCAAAAGCCTTAGATCAGCAGATATCTATTTAGATGTAACCAATCCGATGCTTTTTAAGGATGTTTTGAAAATGACGAATCCAGACCTAGTTATTAATCTTGCCGCTTTAACGAATGTTGATCTCTGTGAAAGGAATCCAGAGTTAGCCTACTCTATTAATGTGGGGGGTATTGATAGCCTGGTTAGTACATTTAATGGACCCATCATTCATATCTCAACAGACTATGTTTTTGATGGAGAGAGTGGTCCCAATAAAGAGACCGATCCTACAAATCCTTTGAATGTATATGGTTTATCTAAATTAGGCTCTGAAAATTTATTATTAGATCAGTCAAAAGACAGTCTGGTGATTCGTGCAAATGTACTTTACGATTATGCTAGTAGATCATCTGCTAGTTTTTTGAATTGGGTGATTGACTCTCTAGAAGAGGGAAAAGAGATCAATGTAGTTGAGGATCAGTGGAACAATCCAACGTGGACAAGTTCACTGGCTGTTGTTATCGATAGGTCTATTGACAGTGAGTTAAATGGTCTAGTACATTGGGGTGACGGTGACTGGATAAGTAGATATGATTTTGCAATTAAAATTGCAGATATATTTAACCTAAAAAAAACTTTAGTTAAACCTATTAAAACATCTGAGCTAGATCAAACTGCGAAAAGACCTCTAAAAGGTGGGCTGGACTCTAAGTTTGCTCAATCGGTGTTGAATTTGGAACCTCCATCGGTTGAGGAATGTTTACAAACTATATTGGAACAGAAATAAGTGATAAAAATTTTAGTTATATCTCCAACCTACAACGAAAGAATGAATATCAAACGTCTTATTGATATGGTATTAGGAGATAATCCAGAGTATGATCTTTTGATTGTTGACGATAATTCTCCTGATGGTACAAGTGAAAAAATAAAAGAATTACAAGATGATTATAAAAATTTACATCTTGAGATAAGAGACAAAAAGTCTGGTTTGGGTACGGCCTATATATATGGGTTCAAATGGGCGCTGGAACATAATTATGATATTATAATTCAGATGGATGCTGATCTTTCACATAACCCTAGGGATCTGCCCATGATGGTTAGTAAGCTAAAGAAAAACGATCTGGTCATAGGGAGCAGATATATAAAGGGTATCAGTGTGGTTAATTGGCCTCTAAGAAGACTGATTCTTAGTTATGGTGCGAATACTTATTCTAGGATTATTACAGGCATGCCTATTATGGATGGTACTGGTGGATTTAAAGCGTGGAAGTCTGAGGTGCTATCTGATATTGATCTTGATTCTGTAAGGTCTCAGGGTTATTCGTTTCAGATAGAAATGAATTTTAGAGCCTGGGTAAAAGGATATAAAATAAAAGAAATACCAATCATTTTTTCTGATAGGACAATCGGTCAGTCTAAAATGTCAAAAAAAATTGTTCATGAAGCAATCTTTATGGTCTGGAGATTAAGGATTTGGAAGATTTTTGGTTGGCACGTAAAATGAAAAAAGTCTCCGTAATTATAGTCTCGTATAATGTTCGTTCATACTTAGCCCATGCCATTGACGCTATTTTGAAGTCAGATTATAAAAAACTAGAAATTATTGTAGTGGATAATAATTCTTATGATGGTACCCGTGAATATCTTGAAGATAATTTTCCATCAATTAACATAATTTCAAATGATGAGAATGTTGGATTTGGAAAGGCAGTTAACCAAGGTTCAAATCTTGCAACCGGCGAGTATTATCTTATACTTAACCCTGACACAATTATTGAAGAGGAGACGATTTCTGTTCTTGTTAAGTATCTAATGGAAAATGAAGAAGTGGGTATGGTAGGACCTAAGATCTTAAACGCAGATGGTTCGCTTCAGCTAGCTTGTAAAAGGTCTTTTCCAACAGTCAGAGTTGCACTTCCAAAGATTCTAGGTTTAGACAGGCTCTTCCCAACTTCAAAATGGGCTGGAAAATATAATCTTACCTATTTAGATCCTGATAAAAATCATCCTGTAGAATCAATCAGTGGGTCTTGTATGCTTCTAAGTTCTGAAACATATAAGATACTTAATGGATTTGATGAACAGTTTTTTATGTTTGGAGAAGATTTGGACCTTTGTGCGAGAGTATGGGAAAGTGGCCAAAAAGTTCATTACACTTCAGATACAAAAATAATACACTATAAGGGTGAATCTGTAAAAACAGCGCCATATGATAGTAGAGAAGCGTTCTATCAATCTATGAATATTTTTGTGAACAAACATTATTCATCCACTCTGGGTCTATTTACTAGGTTATTTATTTCAGCTGGTATTTTTCTGAAAAAGTTCATATCTATGATGAATGAAAAAAGATCGCTTTTTATATCGTTGATTATGGACTCGTCAGTTATAATATTTGCGTTTATCATTGCAATTAACTTTAGGTTCTCAAACTTAAGTCCTATAATAGTTAGTAAGGGTCTTGTCCCCATTGTCTATGTATTGCTCTGGCTATCAATGGGAGCATTTTTGCAGATATATTCTCGATACATTTTATCATACTCCAGGGCATTGATCTCATCCGTATCAGGTTTTTTGATCGCGGTACTTTTTACCTACTTTTTTAAACAATATGCATACTCCAGACTTGTGATCATTATTGCTTCTTCAATTATAATTTTAATCGTTCCAGGATGGAGGGTGCTGCTTCACTACCTTTTATCGAGAGGGTATTTTCGAAGTGTAAAGCAACCCAGATCACTTTTGTTCTCTAGAAAGACTATTATAGTAGGGGCAGACTCAGAGGGAATAAGGATCGCAGAGAATATTATAAAACGTTTTGATAGTGGGCTGGACCTTGTTGGCTTTGTAGACAATGAATACCCCTCAGTGAACAAAGATCTTCCCATACCATTTATCGGGAACGTTGATGAACTTAGGCAGATAACCAACAGTAACAATATTTGCGAGGTGATTTTCAGCACCGCTGCATTTACAAATAAACAAATACTAGATCTTATGGACAGTACAAGAGATCTTAGATTGATCTATAGGATGGTTCCCCGTGAACAAGATATCCTATTAGGAAAAGCAAATATTGAGGACATAGGTGGTATATCTTTTGTGAATATAGAGTACAATCTCTTTTACAGGTTGCATCGTATCTCAAAAAGGGTATTTGATTTGATTATTTCTGTTTTTCTATTGCTAGCATTATCACCAATAATAATTATCTATTATATGTTAGGAAAATCAGTAAAAATGCAATTCTGGGGTGAGAATAGTTCAAGAATAGACACCGTTATTTTTGACTCTGATAATAGACTAATTAGAGATATACCTCTATTATTCAGTGTGTTTTATGGAAGTATTAGTCTTGTAGGTTCATCTATGATAGAGTCCAGCGAGCAAGACCCCGAACTTTTATGTCAGCCAGGTATAACGGGACTTGAAAGAATACGTAATATTAAGTTTGAGCCAGATATAAGAAAAGCAGTTGAACATTATTATATACAACATCAAAATCTTAAGCTAGATCTTGAGATCATAATTAAGACTTTATTAAACGGATAGTTCTCAGTAATCTGACACCATTAAAACATTATAGATATCAAATTGAAGTATTATTTAGATTTTGAAGAGCCAATAAGATTATTAGATGATGAGATTCATCTAAAAGAGTCTATGCTTGAGCCTTCAGCCGAGATTACTAAAGAGATCGCGCAACTCCACGAAAAAAGACTTAAAAAAATAAATAAGATTCATTCAGGTTTAAATAGATGGCAACGTGTTCAACTCGCCAGACATCCTCAACGTCCATATTCCTTAGACTATATTAATACTATTTTTACTGATTTTGTTGAAATGCATGGAGACAGATTGTATGGAGATGATCCTGCTATTGTATCTGGGTTTGCAAAAATTAATAAACAAAAAATAGCTATTGTAGCTCAGCAGAAAGGCAGAAATACAAAAGAAAATTTATATAGAAACTTTGGTATGATGAGACCTGAGGGTTACAGAAAAGCAATGCGAATTATGAAACTCGCTGAGAAATTCAAGCTTCCTGTCATTACATTTATGGATACACCTGGAGCTTTCCCAGGGATTGGGGCAGAAGAGAGAGGGCAGGGTGAAGCAATTGCAAATAACCTTTTGCAAATGTCATCTTTAAAAGTTCCTATTGTGTCAGTGGTTATTGGAGAAGGTGCTAGTGGTGGAGCCCTAGGGATCGGTGTTTGCGACAGATTTTTTATGATGCAGAACACGTGGTACTCTGTAATAAGTCCTGAAGGTTGTGCTTCTATACTTTTTAGAGATGCTAGCAAGGCTGAAGAGGCCGCAGAGGCTTTAAAGGTTACACCAGATGATATGATAGAGATGGGAATATGTGATAAAATAATATCAGAGCCAAATGGTGGTGCCCACAGAGATATTGATTCATCATCAAAGAATTTAGAATTGGCTATACTTGAAGCGATCAATGAACTCAAGTTTGTAGAAGCGGAGTCATTTATTGATATCCGAATAGAGAAGTATGATAAACTAGGAGTTTATGAGAATTTTAAATGATCTTGTATGACCATAGTGTAAAAATATACTATAAAGATGTCGACCAAATGGGGATAGTATATTATTCTAGATATTTTGAATATTTTGAAGAGTCACGGACTGAACTTTTAGCCTCTATTGGACTAGGCGTTACAGAGGTAGAGGAAAAAGGAATAATGCTTCCAGTTATTTCTAGCCACTGTGATTATTCTAAAGGAGCAAGGTTTGAGCAAGATATTACGATCCGAGCAAGTATATCATCTATCCCAAGATCAAAATTACATATAGATTATACAGTTTGTATAGATGATGATGAGGATATTCTAGTAAATGGCTATACCGAGCATGCATTTGTTAATGATAATGGTATTGCAGTTCGAGCACCTAAAGATATTCTAGACTGTTTATATAAAGCAGGTTTAGAATCTATTAGTAAATAATATTTTGTTGTATATAGTTAGTTTTTTTTGAACCATATAAATGACATAAAATTATGGGCGTTTTAATAGATTTCCTTAATTAAAAGATAAATAACCAGAATTAAAAGTGACTCTAAGAACAACAAAAAATATTTTATTTCTATACATCATTTTCTTTTTTGTTAGTAGCTGTGATGATAGAAACAATTATGTTTGGTATGAAGAATCATTAGACGCAATAATTAATAAGAATGAGGATAAAATAATTCTTGTTGATTTTGAAACGGACTGGTGTATCTGGTGTGATCGTCTTGACAAGGATACATACACAGATGAAGGCGTAATTGATTTTGCAGAACAGAATTTCATATCAATAAAAATTGATGCTGAAAAAAATAATGGCCCAGCACAAAAGAAAAAATACCGCGTAAGAGGATATCCTACTATTTTATTATTAGGTCCATCTGGAAATGAACTAGATCGTATAGTTGGGTACCGGCCACCAAAGGAGTTTCTGGATGAATTAATTCGAATAAAAAATGGTGAGAATACCCTTACAGATCTATTGGCTCAATATAGGAGAGAATTGAAACACTATCCGACACAACTATCTCTGGCGAAAAAATACATTTCATTAAACCTTCCTGATTCTGCCAGAATACACCTAGACAATGTCTACACCTATCAGCAAAATAAAAGTAAACTAGACTTTACTATATCATTAAAGCTCAGCCAAATGTATTACCAGATAGGTCCGCTAGATAGATCGATAGACCTATTAGAAGAAATTATCGGAAGTGGTATCGACTCTTCTGACACTGCATATTTCTATAGATTGCTTTATAAGGCCAGAAAGAATAATGATATTGATGAGCTCAATGAGTACGTTATTCTTTCAGAAAATATAGAAAGAAAAAAACAATCCTACTGGCAAATGATCAGGATACTGAAAAAGCAAAAGAAGGATCCTGAGCTTGAGGCGGATCTCTATTTGAAAGTTATCGATCTCTACGATAGTGATTATAAATACTTGGCAAGTCTTTTGAATAGTTTTGCATGGAGGATGACTGAGCTAGAGAAAAATTTAGATCTTGCCCTTGAAAAAATAGATCTTGCCCTTGAATTTGGTGAAGATATCAGAATACTTGACACAAAGGCTGAGGTTCTTTGGAAGCTTGGGCTTATTGAAGAAGCTCTCAAGATCATTGAAAAATGTATCGAGCGCGACCCGAATAAAAAATATTACAGGGACCAGAAGAACAAATTTCTAGGCCTAGCTACCTAATAGAAATAGTTCCTATTATCGATGATTTCTGCGTTCTCCTTGAGGTCATTCAACCATGTTTGCAGATTCTGATTTTGTTTTCTGGTCAGCATGCTGCTTCTCAGAGTCTCTTTTTGAACCTCATACTCAGTAGAGTCGATCGGAGAGATGTTTTTAACATGGATCAAAGTCCAACCTCTATTAGTCTCAACCGGACCGAGTACATCATTCTTTGATGCACCTAGCAGAGCTCCCGCAATAAAATTTCCTCTGCTGATAGATGTAAATCCTTCGTTTATCGTTTTTGACTCGTCTTTCACATTATCATATCTTTTTTGTTTTTCCATCAAATCTTGTAGAGACTGTTCATTCGCGTTTAGGTCAATCACCAGTTCATCGATCATATCTCTTGAAACTGATTTTTGTTTTTCCTTTTTTACTTTATTTAGAAGTTGTGGCTTTACAGTGTTGAAGTCTCTGTGCCCGGCCTTGATCGTGCTGTCAACGTGAAAAACAGCATAGTACTGATCATTCTCTAAAACCTCTGAAACCGACTCGACAGGATTGTTAAACGCAAACCGTACACCGCCCCTGAGCGAGCCTAGTCCCCTAACACGAGAAGAAGAACGTTCGAGGTTTTCCTGAGATTTTAGGGTAAGGTCATGGCTATTTGCGGCGACGGTAAAGCCTGAGTCTTGCGCGTCATAACTAAAAAGTGTAGCCGCCCGCCTGAGATTAGATAGGGTGGTTGGACTTGCCTCGGTCTTAAGCAGAATATGAGATGCAAGCACCTGCTCTTTTCCATCTTCAGATTTTTTATCACGGACATTAATGATATGGCTCCCGAACCGAGACTCAACAGGGCCAATGATTTGCCCTTTAGATGCCTTAAAAGCTGCCTCTTCAAATGGTTTTACCATTTGCTCTTTCCCAAACCAGCCCAGGTCGCCGCCGTTATCCTGACCGCTTGGATCTTTTGTGTATTCATTGGCCAGGTCAGCGAAACTGCCTCCTGATCTAGCCCTCTCTAAAATATCGTTTACCAGATAGGTGTTGTTAATGCTATCCTGTGCGGAAGGTTCCTTCTTCCAGGATACAAAACTAACATTACGCAGTTCTTCATGCTCGAAGTCAGACTTGGATGCGTTGTACTCATCTAAGAGCTCCTGCTCAGATGGTTCGATCTTATCTTTTTGTGCTTTGTCAAATGTGACATGGATAGCATCGATCGTATATTTAATATTCTTTTTGATAAACTCTCTATGAATATCGCTATCGGTCACAATAACATTTTGATTCAGATATTGAGTGAGTTTGAAATTCGGGATGTAGGATGTTCTCATCCAATTCTCGATCGGGGTCCACTCATCTCCCTGAGGAGAGGCAAGCGCGGCCAGATATTTCTCTGGATCGAATTTACCATCGGTCTGGAAAGTTGGATTGGTCTGAAGGAACTGTGGTGGATTCTCCCTTAGGTGATAGAGTATCTCCTCATCGGTCGCCCCAAGACCTAGTCGCTCGATCTCAGAGCTGACCAACACCTCCTGGACCATATTGTCCCAGGCCTGGTTTCTGGCTCTTTCATACATTGCATCATTGATCTGCTGACCATTTGATCTGGCCTGATTGATCTGCTGGTTTACAAGATTATTAAAATAATCAGGAGAAATGTCATTGTCATTGACTCGTGCTATGACCCTTGTAGGGTCAACCCTTCCGATCAATGTGTCTATGATATTTGCTCCGCCAACTAGACCCCCGACAGACATACTCAGTAGGAATAGAAATAGCAATGCCCAGAGCACTATTGTCATTTTCTCTCTTAGTGTGGTCATTAAACCCATAGTGTTTCCTCAGAACTAAAATTATTAAATACCTAATTCATAGGTGGCCGCAAATTTAGACTTTGAACAAGCATGAAACAATGGACAAGACTAAATTTTAACTAATGTAATTTAATCCTAAGACTTAGGTTATAATGGAACAAGCTATTTTAGATAATCGTGAAAAGATCATTTCGTGCTGTGACTGTCCCCGACTGGTGTTGTTTCGGAAAGAGATTGCAGAGAGGAAGAGAAAGTCTTTCATGGACTGGGACTACTGGGGCAAGCCCGTGCCTGGGTATGGCGACCCCGGGTCCAGGATGATGATCTTGGGGTTGGCGCCTGCTGCCCATGGCGGAAACAGAACAGGCAGGGTGTTTACGGGTGATAAGTCGGCCGAGTTCTTGTTTAGGTGCTTGTCGGCAGCTGGTATGTCCAACCAGGCCGAGTCTGAGTCCAGGGATGATGGGCTGGAGCTAGATGGATACATGACCGTTGCCGTAAAGTGTGTTCCTCCAGGTGACAAGCCAACGGCTGAAGAGCGAAATAATTGTGCCAGACATCTATCCAGTGAGATTAAGCTCCTCCCGAATCTGAAGATCGTACTCGGGCTGGGAAAAATTGGGTTTGAATCTTTTTTACATTATACCCGAAACTATCACGAAATAAAAATGAAGGACTATCCCTTTAAGCATGGGGCAGGCTACAAGCTTCCCAGTGGTGTTACGCTATACGGAGCGTATCACCCTAGTCCTAGGAATGTTAACACGAAAAGAATAACTTTTGACATGATGGTCACTTTCTTGAATAAATTAAAAAATGAGATATAGAGATATTTTATACACTTTATCTCTGCTGGTACTAGCCAGCGGCCTTAGGTCTGATCCGCGTCCGTGGTGGGAGGTAAGCTACGGTCTGGATATAGACTACCCGCGCATGGGTAGCTATAAGTGGAAAAAGGGATCAGAGAAGATCATTCTAAAAGGTCGCGGGGTAAACAGGAAGTCTTTCTACACGGTTGATCTTGCGCTGGGTGATACAACCATATACCTCGACAGCAGCGTGTTTAACTTTGAGGACAGATATGTCCCGGTTATAAACTGGAATTTTTCTAAAGATGGCAGCCTGATGCTGATCCAGTCGCAGAGTGACCGGATATGGAGGCACTCAAACTTGGGCACCTACTTCCTGCTGGATATCGAGCAGCGCTCACTATCCAGAGTGAGTGACAAGAATGAGAGACTGAGAAATGTAAAAATATCCCCGGACAATAAGTGGGTCAGCTACGTAAGAGAAGACAATAACCTCTACGTCTACAACATCAGCCGAAAAAGAGAAAAGAAACTGACCAGGACAGGCTCGGAGACGATCCTGAACGGTCACTACGGGTGGGTCTATGAGGAAGAACTAAGCGGATACGACGGCTACAGGTGGTCGCCGGATGGCAAGTACATTGCCTATGTGGAAGAGGATCAGTCTGAGGTCGGCAGGTTTAACATGATCGATAAGCTAAAGCTCTATCCAGACATTCAGGAGGTATTCTACCCGAAAGCTGGAAGCACCAACCCAAAAATAAGAATCGCGGTGATAAACGTGCAGGGTGGTGGGAAGAAATTTATTAAGATAGACTCTGAGGCGGATGTCTACTACCCGTGGTTTGAGTGGTACGACAGGGAGCAGCTTTGGATAATGAAGCTCGAAAGATTGCAAAAAAAGTGGCAGATGATTTACGCGGACGTTGTCAGCAGCAAGACAATGAAAGGGGTTAGCGAGACAGACCCAGATGGTTGGGTAGAGCTACATGACTCAAACCAGATCCTGAAAAATGGACTCTTTGTTCATATCTCTGAGAGAGACGGGTTCCAGCATATTTATCTGGAGCGTCCCAATGGACGATTTACGGTTCCGGTGACAAACGGAGAGTGGGAGGTCAAGGAGATCAAACACGTAGATGAGAAGAATGAAGTAATCTACTTTACCTCAAATAAAAGGTCCGTGCTTGAGAATCACCTATATTCAGTTCGTTTTGATGGCACCAGTATGAAAATACTTACGCCAGAGCCTGGATATCACTCTGTCTCTATAAACCCGAACGGAAACAGCTTTGTCGACTCCTACTCATCAATTGACCAGCCTCCGATCATAAAATACAGAAGCACCAAAGGTGAACTGATCCGAGTACTTGGAGAGACAGACCTCTCTAGTTTCAACCTTAAAGAATTATCAAAGCCATCTATCGTTCGTTTTACGGCGGACAATAATAAGACGGTACTAAACGGCATTATTACGCTGCCTCAGGATTATAAAAAGGGTAAAAAATATCCTCTGCTGGTGAACGGATACGGAATGCCCGGAACGCAGATCGTTTACAACAGGTGGCAGGGTGGCTTCCAACAGTTTCTGGCGCAAGAGGGCTACATCATTTTCTCCATGGACTCAAGGGGCATGTCCGGAAGAGGAAGAGACTTTAAGAATCTCAGCTACGGGGACATGGCAAACTACCTGGCCAAAGACCAGGCCACAGGCGTTAAGTGGCTGATCGATCAGGGCTATATCGATGAAGACAAGATAGGAGCATGGGGCTGGAGCGGAGGAGGATACTTCACCTGTCTGATGTTGACCAAGAACTCTGACCTATTTAGCGTGGGGGTTGCCGTGGCACCGGTGACGGACTTTAGGCTATATGACACGGCCTATACAGAGAGGTACATGGGACTACCGCAGGAAAATAAATCAGGATATGATTCGACCTCAACGATCACCTACGTGGACAGGCTAAAGGGCAAGCTCCTTCTGATGCATGGCACAAATGACGACAACGTTCACGCCCAGAACTCGACCAAGTTTGTGGAGGCATGTATCCGCGCTGGAAGGCCGATCGATGTCATGTACTACCCATCCAGAAACCACGGCATCTACGGAAATAATGCCACAAAACATGTGTACAAGAAACTCTTCGAATATTTCCGGCTTCATCTTAAAATAGGCTAAACAGGACTGCAGAATTATTAGTCAGTTCCTTTTATATTTATCATTATGACAGAAAAAAAAGTAAAACAACCGGTCAAGGTACCTACGGAGAAACAGGTAACACTGTTGGAGAGGCTCATGGTCCATGAGCTGGAGGACGTCCAGAAAAAAGCGCTGGCGATCGTCCTCAGTATCTGGAAGAAAAAGACGATACAGGAGATATCCTACATCATCCCGGAGCTGACAGAAAAACAGATCCGCTATACGATGAAGCGCTACCACGCAAACCCAACGCAGTACCTGCAGGCCATGTACGACCGCTGGTCCAAACAGAGAATGGTGCACGAGCTCAGGAGCGCGCACGATAAGTGGGCCAAACGCCACCAAAGTAAAAAGACATTCGACCTGTCTGTAAGAGGATTTTTTAATCAGTACAACAAGCCGCTCTTGGCCCAGCTCCAGAACCTCGGTAAGAACAAACTATTTGTTACGGTCCATGATGCCTACGCACACGCGGGGATCAACCCGAACTGTCACCTGCCGGTGTCCTACGGCTCAAACGAGGATGAGGAGAAGCGCCACTGGGCAGAGACACTGAAAATCATTGCCACAACCTACGGCGAAAGGGTGCTCGTCTCCGAGTACATGAACCCCAAGGAAAAGGACGACAGAAAATTCATACGGATCCCAGAGATGATCCGCTATCCGGGAACAGACTTTCCCCTTTCAGAGGCAGAAAAAACAGCTGAGCTGAGGATTCCGCTGGTGTCGGTGATGCAGGAAGGCGTCCGCCTGTTTGGCACCAAGGACATGAGCTCCCACGAGGACTGCTGGAAGGCAGCGGTAGAGGCAGCCGGGTTTGACTACAGCGAGATCAAGCAAAAGATCGCGGCCGCTAACAGAAAGAGATTCGTGCTGATGTTCCTCGATTATCTGATAGAACAAAAATTTCAGTTCAGTCCTCAGGATCTGACCAGGCCGAAGTACGACTATATATCCTACTTCTACCGTGGACTTAGAAACACCTGGGGCGACTCACTATTTAAAGAGTTCATACACGAGGAGGACTTCCTTTTGGGCGCTCTTATTGAGGCCCATTTCTATCGGGACAAGGAGCCCTGCAGTCCGCACCAGTACTACCAGGAAAATATCGAAAGAGTTTTCAGAGATATCTACCTGGATGAGGATTTGAAGGATGCAACCACCTTTGACAATATGCTCCAGGGAATTT
The DNA here is from genome assembly GCA_964646455.1 of uncultured bacterium. Taxonomy (GTDB): domain Bacteria; phylum Fidelibacterota; class Marinisomatia; order Marinisomatales; family UBA1611; genus TMED80. Next base: position 26,177 of record CAZYDX010000006.1, read on the forward strand.
TCAGACGTTACTCTAACGGAGACAGGATCACCCGCAAATACCTGGAGAAGGACGAGGGCGAGAAAGAGGTACTAGGTCAGATGACAGAGCTCGGCAAGGGCAGCTACATCGACTTCATGGAAAACATGGGACTTCCTGTAAAAGATCTAGACTCGCTGTATCATGATGAGCTGGATGATCCCTGGAAGATCGAGGTTATATATGAGAATGTCAGGAGGCTCGTGACAGAGTCTCTAAACACGGGAGAGAACAGGCTCCTTGGTAAGTACGCCTCCACCCATGAAAAAGGTCTATACCATGCCGTATGCGTGAAATACGGCTACTGGACAGCAGGACTTCTAAAGGTCGGCGTTGACCTGAAGTCATTTACAAACCAGCTCAAGACAAGAGAGAGTATGCAGAACGCGTTCCACTCTTTCTTCCACGGGATGCTAAAAAAGTATGAGTTTACAGAGCTAAAAAACCCCAAGAGGGTAACCAAAGAGGGCCAGTTCACCTGCAGAAAGCAGGTCAAGAGCACCGTCCCTGAGTTTTTCTTCTGGGACAAGATCATCGAGACCAGACTAGGCTATCACGAGGAGGAGCCGAAAGAGGACATCGAAAGGCTGAAGGCACACACCGGGATGATCATCGTCGTCACACCAGATGGAGAGAAAAAGCTCACCTCAGGCGAGACAGGGGTGCTCAGGATACCGTTCCACGAGTTTGTGAAGGAGTCCAAGGCACTGCTAGGTGTAAAGCTCAGACACACCGAGGTCCAGAGCCTGTCAAACAAGCTCAAGAGAAAGCTTTTCTGGAACTAGCCCGTTGTTTTTTTATTTAAAGTACTACTTTAATAAAAATAATTTAAAATAAGTATATTATGAACATAATAATTTATGTTTAACAGGTTTTTATTTATAATTATCGTCCCTTCTTTGGCCCTAAACGCGCAGAACTATTTCACCAATATTCAAGAAATAAATAACTCTGCAGTATCCTCAGAGCGTCTGAGTGATATGAAGAACAAGGCGGAGAGGGTCGACAAGTGGTTTGCCATTGACAAGCTCCAGCACTTCTCATACAGCTGCCTGATATCACTGGGCTGTCAGTACGTTCTTGTTAATAAACAGAATAATACTGAAGCAGAGTCGCTACCGATCTCTTCAGCACTCAGCTTTAGCGCGGGCCTTTTAAAAGAGCTAGATGATAACAGAAAAGAGAATGGGTTCTTCAGCTGGAAGGATATGGTCGCAAATGCCGCTGGGATAGCCTTGGCCGCTGTTATTATCAGTAATTAAACGTACCCAGGGCATGTGAAAAAGATCATCCGAAAAATTATCCACATTGACATGGACGCCTTCTACGCGTCTGTTGAACAGCTGGATAATCCCGAGCTCAAAGGAAAGCCAGTGGCTGTTGGTGGTGACAGAGAGCGGGGCGTTGTCGCCGCCGCGTCGTATGAGGCCAGAGAGTATGGTGTCAGATCGGCGATGGCATCAGTACTGGCAAAAAAAAAATGTGAGAGACTTGTCTTTGTGAGGCCGCGTTCCTACCGCTACAAAGAAGTATCCAAACAGATAAAGAAAATATTCTCAGACTATACAGACCTGATTGAGCCTCTCTCACTGGATGAGGCCTTTCTGGATGTAACAACAAACAAGAAGAATATAGAGCTGGCCGCGGATATCGCCAGGGAGATCAGATCCAGGATCAAAAGTGAGACCGGGCTTACCGCGTCCGCGGGCATATCGATCAACAAGTTCATGGCCAAGGTGGCCACAGAGGTCAACAAACCAAATGGGCAGAAGACCATACACCCGTCCAAGGTAGATGACTTTATCGATGAGCTGCCGATAGATAGATTCTATGGTGTTGGCAAGGTAACCGCAAAAAAAATGAAGGAGTTGGGTATATACAAGGGCAGAGATCTTAGAAATTTTGATAAGGTTGAGCTTGTCAGTCACTTCGGAAAATCAGGAAGCCACTATTACAAGATCGTCAGAAGTATTCAGGATAGTCCGGTCAATCCAAGCAGAATACGAAAGTCGGTAGGAGCAGAGCGCACGTTCTCAAAGGACATCGACTCTGAGAGCTTTATGCTGGACGAGCTGGACAGCATAGCCGACGAGCTTGAGAGGAGAATGATGAAATCCGAGAACAAAGGCAGGACCGTAACGGTCAAGCTCAAATACAGCGACTTCAGCCAACAGACCAGGAGCAAGACGATCGACGACTATATATCAACGAAAGAGGAGTTTTTTCCTGTTATTGAGGAGCTGATCTACCAGAAGGAGATAGACAAGTCTGTACGACTACTAGGGATTTCAATATCGAATCTATCCAGGGAAGTGGAGCCGCCGAAAAAAGAGGAATACAGCCTGCAGCTTAAGTTTGATTTTTGAGTAGCTATTTCATAATCACCCAGTATCTGTATTACTCATATACAGACATGAGATCCAATGCGGTCTCATAATAATTTAAAATAAAAAATAAAAAAGTACTTGTAAAGCAATGCTTAACGAATGTGACATCAGTAAAGCATTACTTAACAAAAATAAACTTTAGGAATAATTATGAGTAGAGAATCATTAGGATTATTGATACGAAAAATACGTAAAGAAAAAGACCTGAGTCTTCGGGATATGAAGGATAAACTAGGCGATCTAGATGTAAAGATGTCGATAGTGACCATTTCTCATATTGAAAATGGTAGATACAAAACGTCTAGACAAAATCTAAAAGACTTAGCAATTATATTAAACGTAAACGTTGATCTTTTTTTTGCAGAAATAAATCAGGTTGATGATCAGGTAGGTGATATAATAAGAGAAAAGCCTGACCAGGTACCGGAATTCTTACGGACTGCAAAAGATCTAAACGATGAGGACTGGGGAAAATTATCTGAGTTTGTAAAAAATCTTAAAAAGAATAAAAATAAATAGACGTGACCGATATCACAAAAAAAGACATTGAAATAAGATCAGTAGACCTAATAAATGATTTTAGTAAAAAAGTAGGGAAAGATATTTCTCCACTTGTTCCTGTAATTGAAATGGCTGAATTCTTGGGTTATTATATTGATTTTAGAAATGATGGTATCTATGAAGATCTAAATATTTTAGGAGGGCTCCAGATAAATTCTAAGACGATTGAGATCAATGAGAATTTAGGAAAACAGGAGGGCCGGATGCATTTTACTGTTGCTCATGAGATCGGTCTTCTTATAATGCATACAAGTGGAAGCAAGCTAACTGAACAAAGCGACTGTAAGCATGATGAAGGGATGGGCGGTAGCAAAGAAAATATTTTAGAAAGAGAGGCAGATCTATTTGCTGCTCATTTGTTAATGCCCTCAAATGAAATGAAAAAGGCATTTTAGAAATGCCGCATCTAATATGGGAATGCTTCATGAAGCTAGAGAGTTTTGGTATGAACAACCTTATGACTGGAGAAAGGAGCAGGAAGATAAATGGGAAAAGAGATACGGAAAAAATTGGAAGCATCATGTCGTAATCTAGATTATTTATTTTTAGATTTGGTCAGTATGAAAAAATATCTATTCATTGTTTTATTGGTTGGGATTTGTTTTGGGCAAGGACAAACCGTTTCTGATGGTCCATATATTTTTATTGAAAAAAATGAACTAATTGAAAAAAAAATAATAAACAATAAGGTTATCTCGAAAACCTTAGAAATAGGTTCCTACGATACAGTATATCACTCTGAGAGATCCACCTTTCATAAAATAAGAAAAATTGCTGCACTGAGTGATATCCATGGGCAGTATGACCTGCTTATTAGATTATTACAAAATAATAAGGTAATTGACAAAAATCTAAACTGGAGTTTTGAAGAAGGTCACTTGGTGATTGTCGGAGATATCTTTGACAGGGGTGACAAGGTCAATGAGATACTCTGGTTCATTTATGAGCTTGAAGCTCAAGCAAAAAGCAACGGTGGTCGGGTGCATTACCTTTTAGGTAATCATGAGTATATGGTTCTCTATAATGATCTGAGATATGTCCATGAAAAGTACAATTCCTCCTCAACGTTATTGAACTTAGAGTATGATGAACTATATGGTGGTAAAACGATACTCGGAAGATGGTTACGCTCAAAACCAACTATAGTTAAGATAAACGATATTATTTTTACGCACGGTGGTATTTCTGAGGATTTCATTGCCTATGAAAATTTTAATATTGAAAATATAAACAATAAAATGAGACGCTCTATTCCCAGGCTCAAAGAACTAAGAAAGCTCAGAAGAGAGGGACAATCGAGTGGCTTTTATGATATGTATTTCGGTAAAAATAGCTTGATATGGTACCGTGGTTATTTTGAAGAAAATTTAAAAGATACAGATATAGTAAAAATATTAAAGTTGGTGGATGCAGATCATATAGTTGTTGGGCATACCTCAAATGAGAGGGTTGTTCAGCTATACAATAACAAAATTATTGGTGTCGACTCTAGCATTAAAAAGGGAGAGTATGGAGAATTATTGTTTATCAAAAACAAACGATTTTCCCGAGCGACATTATCTGGAAGATCAATTGAATTAAAATCATAATTATTGTCAAACTAGGGCTGGTATATATTCACAATACAAGCAGGAAACTTTCTGGAGTTGTGTTGGCTGTTATTGTTTTTCTAGAGAATTGCCGTGTAAGTTTGTTTTAACTATTTATCGTTTATGATATAGTTTCATGGGGCCGTAGCTCAGTTGGGAGAGCGCCTGGATGGCATTCAGGAGGTCGTCGGTTCGATCCCGTCCGGCTCCACAGCGGAAGATGTTGCACAGCCAAGTGAGTGTTTTCCACCTACCAGAATCACACAAAAACACCGGAGTACATGATGAAGCAATATTTCACAGGATTTTTCACAGCCACCTGTCTAGCCACGAGCCTGTTTCTATTTACGGGCGCACAAAACACAAAAACCCAGACTGAGTCCCTTGTCATTAAAAGCGAAAGAGGAACCACCACGATCGGTGGCGGGTTTATCGAGGTGGATGGTGCCAGCGGCAAGAAGCTGTTTGAGGTTACGGTCTCCAGCTCAAACCACGGGCAACTGTCTATGTTTAACAAGAACGGGGTTTTAACCACCAGCGTCAGCTCGAGTGATGAGGGCGACGGGTTTGTGAAGGTGCACAACAGCAGAGGAGTAAGGGCCGTGGACATCAGCTCCAGCTCTTTCGGCGGCTATTTCAGTACCTACAACTCTGATAAAAAACAGACGTCTTACCTCGGCACTTTCAGAAACCTAAGAGGTGGGTTGATGACCTACAACGAGAACGCTGACCTGACCTCTTTCGTAGGCACCTCTGACGAGTCTGACGGCAAGATATTTCTCTATAACAATATGGGCAACAACGTTGTCAGGCTGGGGTCTTTGTATAAGGACGGCAACAAGGCCGACGGCTTTATCAGTTTGCACGACCGCTACGGCGAGTACGGCTGGCACGCGAGCGGCAAATAGCACTTTCCCTGAATGAGTTTGGATATTAATTCATGGCATCGAGAATACTTTCGGTGCTAGATTTGAAGATCGTCAGCTGAATATCATCAGGCCGACGGTTTTCATCAACAATAGATAAAGGATATTTCTATGGATTGGTATATAAAAGTAGTCAGAGACAATTACGCAAACTTCGAGGGCCGTGCCAGACGTGAAGAGTATTGGATGTTTACACTTGTGAATACAATTATCTCTTTTGTTGTAGGATTTGTAGAGGGATTTATTAGCGGGCCAGAGGGCTGGATAGTCGGAACTATTTACATGTTAGCTTTGATGATACCATCTATCGCTGTTACCGTACGCAGGTTCCACGATATCAACAAAAGCGGCTGGTGGGTCCTAGGCCTGTCACTTTTTGTTGTGGTCGGCTGGATATGGGGACTTGTTCTGGCCTGTCAGGACAGTGACATCGGTGATAATACTTACGGCTCCTCAGAAAAATACCCAGACGGAAATGACGAGAGCGACGATGACTTCTTGCTAGACGAAGAAGAGTAAAAACATTTATGATCACCAAAAAAACCCTGCACAGCGGGGTTTTTTTATTTACAACATGAACAGATCCATATATCTATATATGCGACTTTCCTTAGTCGCTTTATTTACTATTACGCTGGAGGTAACAAGCGCCCAAGAGGCCATGACAGGCCTGGTCTTTGACATATCTACGAATAAGCCTTTAGAGGGCGCTAATATTGTAGCCAGACCCAGCGGGTCAGGTACATCAACAGGCGCAAGTGGGCGATTTACATTAGATATTGAACAGGGCGACACAGTGCTAGTGGTTGAGCACATCGCCTTTGAGAGATCTGTTGTGGATATTGAAAACCTCTCCAGTGAAATGAGGATCGGCCTTCGTGCGAAGATCATCTCTCTATTAGAGTTGGACGTATTCGGGGAGACAGGAAGGGGCGAGTTCAGCCAGCTTGAGACCAAGAACATGGTCAATGATATTAGCGTGAGCGATATCTCTATCCGCAGCTACTCAGATATTGGCGACGTTCTCCTGAACGAGGAGTCGGTGTTTGTCAGGGAGAGCTCTACCGGTGCGAAGACGCTATCTATCAGGGGCGCACGGCAGGAGGAGATGGTCTACATGTATGACGGGGTGAAGATGTACAACGGCGGCAGACGTTCGCTGGATCTTTCGATGTTTGACGCTGGCGGCCTGGAGACGGTTGAGGTTTTAAGAGGCAGCCACGAGAACGCCTCCGGCTCATCCGGGACGATAAACTTTGTGCCTCAGCTCTCTTACGGTAGTGGTGTCAGCTTCTACCAGAGATTTGGGACCTACAACACCGGGAGCTACCACACCGGTCTGAGCCTGGGAAACAGCATTATTTCCTTAGAATATGGTACAGGAAAGAGTGTATCCCGCCAGTTCTATGAGAGTGCGGAGAGAGCGGATATATTACGAGAGTCTACAAATCAGTTCATCAGCGCGGGATACAGGCCTGACGCTGACACAGAGATAAAGCTATACCAGATAAGAAGCGGCCGTATATACAACAACCACTACAACTCAGACTCGATCGGGTCCAGGCTACTGGTGAACACCCTAAAGATAGAGCGCAAGAGCGATATTTATGGGCAGCTTGAGCTGTACGTCTCCAACCAACAGACCAGCGGTGAGGATGATATCAGCCAGTTCAAGACCAACAGGGATGACGGTCAGATGATCACCGGGCTCGGCTACAGATTACCTATAAACAACGCCTATATCGAACTATTCCTAGATAGGTCTGCGATCGGCGCAGACTGGGGCACCTCGCTGGGAGATATCGCACTTGGCAGAGAGCATCTCTCACTCTCTGGGGTGTTTGGTCTTTCGCAGAGTAAGACCAGGGAAGGTTTCGAGATAAAAGAATTTGTTGTAAATATAAATTCATATATAATAGAAGATAAAGGAAATAATAAAAGTGTATTATTAAATAAAAACTCATCCTGGAAAGAGGCCGGAGCCACGGCCTCTGTGTCTGCCTGGGACCACCTGGACATGGCCACAATTTATTTGTTTGCCAATATCGGAAACAACTTCAGAGTGCCCAGCATTAGTGAGAGATACGCCCACGCTCTGAGGCCGCAGATATTCTCGCAGGATACTCTTGTGATAGAGTACAAGATCATGAATGAGGTCGGAATGAAGGTCAGCTCACGCAATAGTCAGTCCTCACCGAGTTTTAACGGGTCGATGTCTTACTTTCACTACGGCTATACCAACAAGATCAAGAACATCCAGTACAGCGGGTCGCCATTGCAGTTTCCGGTTAACTACGGCAGCGCTGATATATCTGGATTGGAGCTGAACATGGAGGTCCTCACGCTCAGCGAGATGCTGGGCTTTCGGTCTATCTATTCATCCTATAATTATTCTGATCAGCTGTCTTTTCCGATGCAGCCGGTCACTATATCGAGAAACAGTCTCAGCCTCAGTCTTGGGTCACTCAGGGCGAGGGTGGCGATAAAGAATGAGAGCGGCAGGGTGCTTACAACGGTCAGCAGCAGTGGAAGTCTCACGAATAATTATCTGAAGCAGCACCAGTCCCTGGATGTCAATATATCCTACAAGATAAAGTTCAGAGATTTTGTGGCCAGTGTTGCTATTTTTGGCCAGAATCTTAATGATGATTCTCAATCGCTTGATGGTATCTCTATCTATGACAAGCGGGTCTATCTGAGTATGGGGCTAGAGTGGAAATAAAACAAAAAATTATCATAGTTATTCTCTTTTTCTGGGGCTGTAAGTCAAACCCTTTCTGGGAGGATAAGCCCACGAAGAAGGTGAACATCAGCGGCATTGTGATCGCGGAAGACAGAGTCTCTAACGTGCCTGTCTATGTTTGGATCGAGGACCTTGATGTCAGTGGCCACACCGACACAACCGGCTACTTCTCGATAGACATTCCAAGCCTCGAAGGAGAGAATGGAAACTTCAGCGGCTCGGTCAGGGTGTTCTACTACATCCACAACTACAGGGCTC
>CAZYDX010000007.1:0-33741 GCA_964646455.1 uncultured bacterium
GATGTGGTACGAAAAAAAGTAAATAGGCTTTAATGCCTAAAAATTGCGCCTCAATATTTATTGAGGCGCAATACTTTATAATTATAAAATCTCATTATTATTTAATAAATAGAATCCGTTCTTCTTGATTCTAAAACTCAACTTAACAAATAATTTTTATTTTCACATTTAGTTCGTTTACCATTGTATTATTATTCGAAAGTATGCTAAATAAATGTATAAACTTGTCAAATAGAAATGGCACTTAAGAAAATAAAATATACCTTATTAATTTTTTCGACTATTTTATTTGCAGATATAAAAGTAGTTAATAAATCAATATCACAGGAATTTTTAGTTAAAACCTTAAAAGGTGAAAGAAGAATTTATGTATCAACACGTGATCTTGTTTCTGCTTTATCATCTCGCTTATATGAAAATCTCGAACGGAAAAAATTAGTATTATATATATCTGGGAAAAGAGTAAAAATTTCAGCTGGGACTAGTTTTTTAATTATAGATGATATTCCTTATCAAATGGTAGATATAGTTCAAGAATACGATGGTGATTTTTATTTACCAGCTGAAAATTTTTTTAATATATTAAGGGAAACTACATTGCCTGGTTTGGCTTTTGATAAGCGTAGAGAGATTTTAGATATTGATATTGTAAGATATAACGTTAAATCCTTAGATATCAAACAAAAATCCAATGGTACTATTATTCGTATAAAAACACAAAAATCTTTTTCAGATCGTGATATCAGTTCTTTTATAAATAAACATGGTTGGTTTTACTTAACTATTGTTGGAGGTATAGTTGATACATCGACATTAAATAAAACAATAACTCGTGGAATAATTCATAGAATTGAGTCAGATCAAATAAATGAGACAGCACAAATTGCATTAAAACTAAGATCAGAGGTTATTAGTCATGAATGGTATCAAAATCAGGACCCCAGTGAAATTGTTATCACTCTCAGAACCGCGTTAAATAATAATGCAAATAATTTAAAGAAAGTGAAAGAGCGCTGGATGTTAGATACTATTGTTCTTGATCCTGGTCATGGAGGTAAAGATCCTGGCACCAGCGGTAAATATGGTACAAAAGAAAAAGATCTTGTGTTAGATATAACGAAAAGAGTTGGAAGGTTATTAGAGAAAAATACTGGAATAAAAGTTGTATATACTCGAACAGAGGACATATTCATCCCATTATGGAAGAGAACTAAAATTGCTAATGAAGCAGGGGGGAAGCTATTTGTAAGTATTCATATTAATTCAAATCCAAATAGGAAAATAAAAGGTTTTGAAACGTATTTATATTCATCTGCTTATAGTGCAGAAGCGATTGAAGTAGCTTCAAGAGAAAACTCAGTAATAGAGTTTGAAGAAAAAAAGATTAATTATGAAAAGTTATCTATGGAAAGAAAAATAACTGCGACAATGGCAAGTAGTATGTTTTTAAAAGAGAGTGAAGCATTAGCAGCTGTAATACAAGAAGAACTTGACAAAAGATTAACGATTCCAAATCGAGGAGTAAAGCAGGCAGGTTTCTATGTTCTTTCTGGTGCCAGTATGCCCTGTGTTCTAATTGAAGGTGGTTTTGTTTCTAATCCTAGTGAAGAAAAGAAATTAAAGTCACCATCATACAGAAAAAAAATCGCAGATGGAATATATAGAGCAATTATTAAATTTAAATCTTCAAGAGAAAAATTGATAGCTGAGGAATAAGAATGGATAATAGACCTATAGGAGTTTTTGATTCAGGGATAGGTGGTCTAACTGTTGTAAAAGCATTAAAAGCTTTATTGCCACATGAATCTATTTTGTACTTTGGTGATACTGCACGCTTACCTTATGGGGTAAAAAGTAAAGATTTAGTTAAGCAGTATTCAAAACAGATAACGAATTTTTTAATTAAAAAAAATGCAAAAATGATTATTATTGCATGTAATACCGCAACAGCAATGGCATTAAATACATTAAAAAATAATTATAAAAATATCCCAATAATTGGTGTAATTAAACCAGGCTCAGAACAAGCTATTTTAAAAACAAATTGCAGGAAAATTGGAGTGATAGGAACAATTGCTACTATTAATTCCAAAGCATATGAGAAATCAATAAAAGAAAAAGATAAAAATATTGAAATAATATCTAAAGCATGTCCTTTGTTTGTTCCTTTTGTTGAAGAAGGTTTAACTGACGGGGATGCAATTAATGAAGTAGCCAAACATTATCTATTATCATTCAATAATAATGTAGATACTTTAATATTGGGCTGCACACACTATCCTTTATTAAAAGGTATTATATCAAAAAACACAAAACAAATCACACTAATTGATTCTGCATCAGCTGTAGCAAAAGAAGCTGATAAAAAATTACAAGAACAAAAATTGTTGAACAAGAGTATGAAACCAGGTGCTTTACACTGTTATGTGACTGATTTACCGATGCGTTTTGAAGAGCTTGGGAATATATTTCTTGGTGAAAAGATTAAACATCTTCATTTGGTAAATGAATTCTGATATAGAGTTAGTATTAGAAAAATTATTTAGTTTACAACGTTTAGGGATAAAAGTTGGCTTAGAACATACCGAAGAGTTATTATATAAAATTGGTAATCCACATAAACAATTAAGATGTATACACATTGCAGGGACAAATGGGAAAGGAAGTACCTGTGCAATTCTTACCAATATTTTAAAAGAACACGGATTATCTGTTGGACTATATACTTCACCTCATTTGGTTAGGTTTAATGAGAGAATTCAAATAAACGGTGAGCAGATCTCTGATATAGCGGTTACTGAATTTATGGAGAACAACACTGACCATATAAAAAATATAAAAACAACCTTTTTTGAAACTACTACAGCGATGGCCTTTAATTATTTTATTAAGGAATCTGTTGATATCGCGGTAATCGAGACTGGTCTTGGAGGAAGGCTTGATTCGACGAATGTGATTTCACCTTTAGTATGTGGGATATCATCTATTTCCTTAGACCATATGGAAATTCTAGGAGATAGTATTGAGAAAATATCGAAAGAAAAAGCCGGTATAATTAAAGACAGTACACCTATTATAACATTTGAACAAAGTGACCATATAATGAAGGTAATTAAAAAAACCGCTGCAATGAAGAATGCGCCTCTAACTATAATTAAAAATAAAGATATTGATATAAAAATAATTAATAATTCTGGTTCTTCATTTAGATATAAAAAATATAAAATCAATTTACCATTAAAAGGAAAACATCAAATTTCAAACTGTTTATTAGCTATCAGGATTGCAGAGAGTATTTTAGATAGAATCGATTTGGATAAAATGTATAACGCGATTAACAATTCTTATTGGCCGGGGAGAATGGAGAGATTGTCCGATAAAAATATATACTATGATGTTGCTCATAATTATGATGGCATTAAAGCTATGATAGAAACCGCAATGATGCATCATCCTCAAAAAAGATTATTTGGTTTATTTTGTATTAAAGGAGATAAAAACATTAGCTTTATATGTAATCTATTAGGAGAAAAATTCCATAAAATTATTATTTGTCAGGATAAAGAAAGATATTTATTAAATGTTGAAAAATTATCAAAAATTATGAATGGTCAAAAAATTAATCATTTAATGGTTAGTTCTGTAAAAGAAGGATTGGATATAATGAATAATATTAATCAAGAAAAATTTATTGGCCTTATATTTGGGAGTCATTATATTGCAGAAGAGGTTTATTCTGAATATGGAAAACGCTTTGACACAACATACAATTAATGTAATTTATATTATCTATCAAAATCCCCGGTAGAGTTTTAACATATTATTTTTTATTAATGAATTATTAGGGAACTATATATGGATTTAAGTGAACTACAAGGCTTACGTATTCAGGAACTATCTGAATTAGCAAAATCATTGAAAATTTCTGATGATATATCTGGATTAAACAAACAGGAGCTAACTGTAAAAATATTAGAAGCTCAGGCTGAGAAAGATGGCTCAGTTTTTGCGAAAGGTATATTAGAGGTTATGCATGATGGTTATGGGTTTTTAAGATCTCCAGACTTTAATTATATGCCTGGACCTGATGATATATATGTTAGCCCATCACAGATTAAACGATTTAGATTAAAAACTGGGCATAAGGTATCAGGTCAAATTAGACCGCCAAAAGCTAAAGAAAGATTTTACGCACTACTCAGGGTAGAGTTAGTGAATGATCACCCCGTTGAAAAATTAAAAGATTGTATATTGTTCGAAAATTTTACTCCTTTATATCCGGAAAAAAGGTTTGTTCTTGAAACGGATGAAAAAAATATTTCGATGAGAATAATGGATTTAGTCTCACCAATAGGTATGGGCCAAAGAGCTTTGATTGTTGCTCAGCCTAAAACTGGTAAGACAGTTCTTCTGCAAAAAATTGCTAATGCAATTAGTAAAAATCATCCTGATACTAAGCGCATTGTTTTACTAATTGATGAAAGACCCGAGGAAGTAACAGATATGAAGCGAAATGTTGATGCTGAGGTGGTAAGCTCTACTTTTGATGAGCCGCCTGAGAGACATGTCTCAGTTTCAGATATGGTACTTCAAAAAGCCAAGAGGATGGTTGAATTTGGAGAAGACGTTGTAATCCTTCTTGATAGTATTACTAGGCTGGGGAGAGCTCATAATGCTGTGATACCTCATAGTGGGAAAATTTTATCAGGAGGTGTAGACTTTAATGCTTTAAAAAAGCCGAAACAATTTCTAGGTGCAGCGAGAAACACTGAAGAAGGTGGCAGCTTGACTATTATTGCGACTGCACTTGTTGATACCGGGAGTCGTGCAGATGAAGTGATTTTTGAAGAGTTCAAAGGCACTGGGAATATGGAGCTCGCTTTAGATAGACACTTAAGCGATCGTAGAATATATCCTGCGTTTGATATCATCAAATCAGGCACAAGAAAAGAAGAGCTATTATTAAGCCGTAAAGAGTTAGGCAGGATGTGGATTCTAAGGAAGTTAGTTAACGATATGAAGGTTGATGAAGCTATTCAGTTTTTAATTGACAGAATAAAACGAACAAAATCAAACAATGAATTTTTAGATACAATGAGTCAATAATGGTAAAATATATCTGCTTAATTAATGGAATCAATTTTTCCTGAGTCTATTGTAGTTCGCTTAATAGCGGATAAACCTGTTCGGAAAACACCATACCAAGTCAAAGGTGTTTTTATGAAACAGTTTTCTGATGAAAAGATTGTGCCATTTTTAGATGGTAAGCTCAGAAATAAATATTTATATCCAAGAGTCCAAGTAAAAATATTAAATGAAGAAATCTATATTATTGGTCTAAAAGAAGGTGTTGACCCAGTGTTATCTCTTGTAGATAATGTCAAATCATTTAATTTTGGAAATATTACCATCAATATTGAGAAATATGATGTAGAAGAAAATAATAATCAGTTTATACATACCGAAAAACTATTAAGATATAAATTTATAACACCATGGATTGCATTAAATAAAAACACTGGTGGTAAATATCGTTTTTTAACAGACCAAGAAAAGCCATTATTTTTAAATAGGTTACTTGGACTGAATTTATTGTTCTTATCAAAAGAACTAGGGTTAGATATAAAATCTAAAGTATATACAAAGGTTTGTATTGATAATCTAATACCAGAAAAAATAGATGAAAATGGATGGGGCGCATTTATTGGAGAATTCAAAACCAATTTTATAATCCCAAATTATATAGGCTTGGGGAATGGAATTACTAGAGGCTATGGAACTCTTTTCAGTTTAAACAACTCTAACAGTTTAATAATTAAAGGGTCAAAAGAAAATGGAGATGAATATATAGAAGAAGATATAAATGAAAAAGATGAGGAACTTTCTTTTGTTACAATAGATGATGTTCCAATTATAAATAAAAGAAAAAAATCAAAGAAGCCAAAGAAACGATACACCCAAAACAAAAAAAGAAAAAACACTAAAAACAACAGACCACATAAGAATAGAAATCGTACAGAAAAAAATCATCAAACAAATACTAATGACCTTGATGATGATTCTAGGTTTAATTCAGCTGAATATCATCAAAAACAACATGATTTATGAGTTTAGCAAATAGAGTTAACAATATTAACCCGTCATTTACCTTGCAAATGGCCACTAAAGCTGCAGAAATGAGATCTAGGGGTATTGATGTAATTAACTTTTCTGTCGGTGAACCAGATTTTAACACTCCAAAGCATATTCGCGATGCAGCTAAAAATGCAATAGACCAAGGATATACAAAATATACAGCCGGACCAGGAATGATAGAGCTAAGAGAGGCGATATGTACTAAGCTAAAAAGAGAAAACGGTATATCCTATGAGGCATCAGATGTACTCGTTTCTAATGGTGAGAAACAAAGTTTATACACTGCTTGTCAGACTATTTTTAATCCTGATGATAGTGTGGTAGTCTTTTCACCTTATTGGGTATCTTTTCCAGAGTTCGTAAAAATGGCAGATGCAAAACCTATATTAGTTAATACTATACCAGAAAATAATTTTGAACCCGATTTTTCAGATTTAGAATCAAAATTGAAATCAAATATAAAGGGTGTAATTATAAACTCACCTTCTAATCCTACTGGTGGAGTCTGGAGCGATGCAGCCATAGTAGAATTATTAAAGGTTGCTAAAAAACATAATTGGGTAGTGATATCAGATGAGTGTTATGAAAGATTAATCTATGATGGCGAGTTTGTTAGTGCTGAAAAATTAAACCAACTACATAATATAGGAGCTACAGTAGTGACCTGCATGAGTTTATCTAAAACATATGCGATGACAGGTTGGCGAATAGGTTATGCAGTTGGGCCGAATGAAATAATAAAGGCAATGTCAAAAATACAAGGGCAGGCCACATCATGTGCGAATTCTATTGGTCAAAAAGCAGGGATAGCGGCATTACTTGGTGATCAATCTTGTGTAGAAGAAATGAAAAAATCTTTTCTTAAAAGGCGTGATTTAATACTAGAGTTACTTAATGAAATCCCTGGGATTAAATGTGCTAAACCAAGTGGTGCTTTTTATGTATTTCCTGACTTTAGTGCATATTTAAATCGAACAGCTAACAATAATTTATTAAGGGACACTTTTGATATTTCAGGGTATATTCTTGACTCTGTAAAGGTTGTTACTGTCCCAGGAGACGGATTCGGTGCAGCCGGGCATATAAGATTTTCATATGCTACAAACAGAAAAATAATTAAAGAGGGCATGACTCGTGTAAGAAGAGCCCTAGATATGATTTAGGAGTAGAAAATGAAAAAAGAGATTCATCCGGATAATTATAGACTTGTAGTATTTAAAGATACTTCATGTGATTATTCATTTTTAACAAAATCCACTGTAGAAACAAAGGATACTGTTGTTTGGGATGATGGGAATGAGTATCCTTTATATAATATAGAAATTTCAAACAAGTCACATCCATTTTTTACGGGTCAGCAAAACTTGGTTGATACTGCAGGTAGAATAGAAAAATTCCAAAAAAAATACAACAGAAAATAGTTTAATAACAAAATACTATAGCTCTATCAATGAATTATTGTGATAGAGCTATTTTTTTATCATGAAACGACTATTACTAATTTTATCTATGAAACCGAATATTTTGGTTGGAGGACAAGCTGTTATTGAAGGTGTTATGATGAGAGTTCCTGGAGCATATGCTACTGCAGTGCGGAGCCCTGATGGAGATATAAAAATCAAACGGGAAAAATTCTCATCAATAACAGAGCATTCTATTATATGGTCAAAACCAATATTTAGAGGCATTGCCTCATTATATGAGGCAATGAAAATGGGAATGTCGACTCTTCAATGGTCTGCAGATATTAGTTATCCAGAAGAGAGCAATGAAGGGATCTTATCTAGAGTTTCGGACTTTATCACTACAATATTTTCTATAATATTAGCTGTGTCTTTGTTTATGATTTTACCAATGTGGCTCACAACAAGATTATTATCTATTGAGAAAGAAGCCCTGTGGTTTAATCTATCTTCAGGTGCATTTAGGATAATATTTTTCATATTATATCTTTTTTTAATTTCAAAAATAAAAGATATCGCAAGGCTATTTCAGTATCATGGAGCTGAGCATAAAGTGGTATATAATTTTGAGTCTGGAAAAAACATATCAGTAAAAGATGCACAATCATTCCCGACCCAGCATCCCAGATGTGGGACTAGTTTTATGTTTATTTTATTATTGTCAGCCATATTTGTTTTTGCTATTGTTGATACTATAATAATGTATTATTTCGGTAGTATTTCTTTATCCATTAGACTACTAACTCATTTACCATTAATTCCTTTAGTATCAGGGATTGGTTATGAATTAATTAAAATTACATCTAAAAACAATCTATTGATATTTCGTATGCTAAAGGCCCCAGGAATCTTATTACAAAATATTACAACTAAACAACCTGATGATAAAATGATCGAGGTATCAATCGCCGCTTTAGAAGATGCTTTTGGAGAAGAATATAAAAATTACTGTGGCAAAAAATATACAGCTGAAGCAATTGGATGAGAGATAAGCTAGAATCAATAATTGGAAGATATAATGATATTGAAAAGCAAATGGCTAATCAAGATGTTTTGTCTAATCCTGATAAGTTAAAAGAACTTGCTAAAGAGCATAAACAACTTGAGGCAGTTGTAATTACAGGGAAAGAGTATATAAAAATATTAGATCAAATAATTGATTGTGAGATGATTATTGAAGCCAATGATGCTGAACTAAAAGATTTAGCTATTGATGAGCTTGATATAAATAAGAAAAGTAAAATAGATCTTGAAAAAAAATTAAAAATAAAACTATTACCAAAGGACCCCTTAGATAATAAAAACATTATACTAGAAATTAGAGCAGGTACAGGAGGCGATGAGGCTGCTTTATTCGCCGCAGATTTATTTAGGCTTTATTCCCATTTTTCTGAAAAATATAATTGGGAGAAAGAATTAATTGCATCTAATGAAATTGGGATAGGAGGTTTTAAAGAGGTAATCATAGCACTGAAAGGCAAGGGCGCATATGGAATGCTAAAATATGAGAGTGGAGTACATCGAGTACAGCGTGTTCCCGAAACGGAAACTGGTGGTCGGGTGCATACTTCTGCGGCAACAGTAGCAGTCCTTCCAGAGGCAGAAGAGGTTGATGTAGAAATAAATGATACAGAAATAAAAATTGATACATATAGGGCTAGTGGCGCTGGTGGTCAGCATGTGAATAAAACAGAATCAGCAATACGTATTACACACCTTCCTACAGGACTTGTTGTTACCTGTCAGGACGAATCATCACAGCACAAAAATAGAGCTGCAGCTTTAAAGGTATTAAGGTCTAGGCTTCTAGCAAACCAAAAAGAAAAAGCAGCCGCAGAACGAGCCGCAGAACGCAAGAGTCTTGTTTCTACAGGGGATAGATCAGCAAAAATTAGAACATATAATTTTCCACAGGGAAGAGTAACGGATCACCGTATTAATTTTACTTCTTATAGATTATCTGAAATAATGAATGGTGATATTGAAGAGATAATAGAAAAATTAAAAATTGCTGAACAGCAAGATATATTATCCGCTGAGGTTACTTGATAAATAATAGATATTCATTTTAATGTATTAACTGTAAATAATATTGTACCCTCATAATTCAAAAACGAATAAAACTTGGCGAATTATTGATATTATCAATTGGGGTGAAAAATATTTAAAGGATAGATTTTTTGATAACCCAAGAAATGAAATAGAAATTCTTTTGTTACATTTAATTGGGGGTAAAAAAATAGACCTGTATCTTGATTTTGAGAAAATAATTAAGCCTGAAGACCTTATTATTTTAAGAGGTTGGATTAAAAGAAGGCTTAATAGGGAACCTATTCAGTACATTATTGGGCATTCTGAATTTTATGGCAGGAGATTCATCGTTAATCAACATGTTATGATACCGAGACCAGAGACAGAAACAATAATAGGCATTTCTATTGATGCTATTTCAAAAAAAAACAACCCGGTTATAGTTGACGTAGGCACAGGGTCTGGATGTATTGGAATTACACTAGCGCTTGAAATACCTCATTCTAAAATTTTTGCGATAGATATTTCTGAGGAAGCACTTTCTATAGCAAAAAAAAATGCAGAGTTATATAACTTAAAAAATATTGAGTTTATAAAAATGGACTTTCTAAGTCAGAATATAAATCATAATGTAGATCTTTTAGTATCTAATCCTCCCTATATACCACAAAAAGAAATTTCCAGTTTAATGAGTGATGTAAAAGAGTACGAACCAATGATGGCTTTAACAGACAAAAGCAATGGTCTTGTATTTTATCAAAAATTATCAAAAATTATCCCAGATGTTGTTAAAAAAAATGGAGTAACCATTTTAGAAGTTGGCAAAGGAAATCACTATAATAAGGTTAAAGAAGTTTTTAGTAAAGAGGGATATAATAATATTGAAACTATTCGCGATTTAAATAAAGATATAAGAGTATTAATGATTTATAAGTAATGAAAAAAATATTACCATATATTATGATTACTAGGCCTCTGAATGTATTTATAGGAGGGCTAACTATATTAATATCATCTGTCATTTCAAAATATAATGGACCAATTAATGTAATCACATTTTCAGCCCTGGTTGTTGTTTTTTATACAATGGGGGCAAATATTCTTAATGATTATTTTGATTATAAAATTGATAAAATAAATCGTCCAGAGAGAGCTATTAGTACAGGCCTTATTGCAAGAAATCATGCTCTTACCTTCTCAATTATTTCATTTATTTTTGGTACTCTAATTGCAATGCAGTTAAATAAGAATTCGCAGTTAGTATCTATTGGTATTTCTTTACCACTTATAATTTGGTACAATGCAAAACTGAAAAACTATCCTTTGATTGGGAATATTGTTGTTGCTTTAATATTATCTCTATCATTCATATATGCTGGGTTTATATTTGAAAATACTAGACCGTTAATAATTCCCTCTTTATTGTGTTTTGGGTTAACCTTGATCAGAGAAATTGTTAAAGATATGGCCGATTATATTGGAGATAATGCAGTGGGGGCAAAAACATTCCCAATAGTATTTGGTAAAAATAAGACTATTTTATTATGTACAGTATTATCTATTTTACTTGGTATTGCTTCATTTATACCTTTCTTAACAGGATATTATAATATTTTTTATGGTGTTTCATTGATTATGAGTGTTGAGATTCCATTAGCCGTTGTAGTAATTTCCTTACTAAATAAACCAAATATAGAAACAGCGAAGAGAAGCGCAACAATATTAAAGTTTTGTACTCTTGGTGGTTTATTTTCCATTTATATAGGAACAATATAATGACTTCTGAATTTGTACATCTGCACAATCATTCCGATTATAGTCTCCTTGATGGGGCACAAAGAATAGATCAATTAGTTAACACTATCGATGATTTAAATATGGATAGCCTCGCTCTAACAGAACATGGGAATATGTTTAGTGTTGTCCCTTTTTATAAGCAGGCTAAAAATGCTGGTATAAACCCAATCATTGGTTGTGAGACATATGTTGCCGTTGGGAGCAGGCATGATAAAAAACCTTCGGCAGGAGGTGGTTGGGGAAACAATCATCTAATTCTTTTGGTTCAAAATCAAACCGGGTATCAAAACCTAATGAAGCTTGTTACAGCAGGATATCTAGAAGGCTTTTATTATAGGCCTAGAATTGATATGAGTTTATTAGAAAAATACAGCGAAGGGCTTATATGTTTATCGGGTTGCTTAAAAGGTGAAATCCCAGAAAAAATGTTAAATGGCGATTATGAAGGAGCAAAAAATGCTGCGCTCAAATTTTCTGAAATTTTTTCTAATAGGTTTTATTTAGAAGTACAAAACCATGGTATTCCTCAAGAAGAAGCAAATATTGTCAATATGAAAAAATTATCAGAGGATCTTTCTCTTCCACTTGTTTGTACAAATGATGCTCACTATTCAAAAAGAGAACACTCTGAAGCTCATGATATACATATTTGTCTCGGCACAGGTAAGGATAGAGATGACCCTAATAGATTAAAATATGCGACACCGGAGTTTTATTTTAAAACCCAAGATGAAATGCACAAACTTTTCAAAGATGTTCCTGGAGCAATAGAGAACACTAGAAAAATAGCTGAAAGTATTGATTTCAAGATAAATACAGGCTCGTACCATTTGCCAAATTTCCCAATACCAAAAGATGGCGGGGATAGTAATCCTGATAAATATCTTAAAATGCTAGTCGTTTCTGGAGTAAAGAATTTATATAACGAGGTTACTCCAGATATAAATAAACAAATCAACCACGAGCTTAGTGTAATTAAGAATATGGGTTTTGCGGGATATTTTTTAATTACTGCTGATTTTGTTCAATATGCAAAAAATAATGATATCCCAGTTGGTCCTGGAAGAGGATCCGCAGCAGGGAGTTTAGTATCATATGCTTTAGGAATAACAGATATTGATCCAATTAAACATAATTTATTATTTGAACGATTCCTGAACCCTGATCGAATTAGTATGCCTGATATTGATATTGATTTTTGTATTGAACGAAGAGGAGAAGTGATTGATTATATAAAAAAACAATATGGGGAATCATCTGTATCACAGATTATTACTTTTGGTTCAATGAAGGCTAAGCAGGTCATTCGAGATGTAGGAAGGGTAATGGGCTATACATTTAGTGAGGTTGATCGTTTGGCAAAAGCTATCCCGGATGAATTGAACATTACTCTTGATAGTGCAATTAAAAAAAGCCCCGAATTTAGAAAAATGTCTGAGAATGAATATAAAGAACTTGTTGATCATTCTATTGTATTAGAAGGTATGAATCGACATGCTTCTATTCATGCCGCTGGAGTAGTCATTGCACCTGGAGATTTAACAGATTTTGTTCCTCTATATAAATCAACTGCTGGAGATATTACAACTCAGTATGATATGAAAGGACTAGAAGATTTAGGTCTGTTAAAGATGGACTTTCTCGGTCTGAGAAATCTTACAGTTATAAACAAGACACTAGATTTAATTAAAGCTAAAGGAGAAGAAGTTGAAATAGAAAAAGTTTCAATGGATGAACCAGAGGTTTATAAATTATTTTCAAATGGATTGACAATAGGAGTTTTTCAATTCGAGTCTTCAGGTATGCGAGAGTACTTAAAGAAATTAAAACCGACAACAATAGGTGATCTAATTGCGATGAACGCGCTCTATAGGCCTGGTCCAATGAACAACATTGATAATTTCATAGCTAGAAAACATGGGAAAAAGAAAATAGAATACCCGCACCCATCATTAGTACCAATTCTTGAAGAAACATATGGTATTATAGTATATCAGGAACAGGTCATGCAGATTGCACATGACATTGCTGGGTTTACTCTTTCAGAAGCAGATATAATGCGACGCGCAATGGGTAAAAAAGATAAAAAGCTGATGAATAAGTTATCAATAAAGTTTGTTTTTGGTGCCCAGAAAAATGATATTTCTAAACGTAAGGCAGAGCAGATATATGCCTTAATTGAAAAATTTGCGCAGTATGGGTTTAACAAAAGTCATGCGACTGCATATGCATATATAGCATACCAGACAGCTTGGCTAAAAACCTTTCACGCAGTAGAATTTATGGCAGCAAACCTAACTAGTGAAATGTCTTCTATCGATAGAATCGTCACACTTATTAACGAATGTAAAAAATTAAATATAGAAGTTAAATCTCCTGATATAAATATTTCCTTTACACAGTTCTATCCTATTGATAACAAAACAATATCATATGGGTTGAATGCAATTAAAAATGTGGGTGAAAAAGCATTAGAGAGTATAATTGAAAACAGAGAAGAGCAAGGCGAGTTTAAAACAGTATTTGAATTCTGCTCTAGAATTGACCAACAGAAAGTGAACAAACGTGTTCTAGAGAGTCTTATAAAATCTGGTTCTATGGATTCTTTTTCCGGGACTAGATCTCAAAATTTTGATGCTATTGATACCGCAATTAAATATGGTCAGAAACTACAAAAAACAGGCGATAAAAATCAGGTCGATTTATTTTCAAATGGGTCAGATAAGGATTATCTGATTAAAACACCAGAGCTTATGAATATTGAGGAATGGGAAGAAAAAAAATCTTTGGGATTTGAGAAGGAGGTTTTAGGATTATATGTCTCTGGCCACCCGCTTTTAGAACACTCAGAAGATTTAGAAGAGTTTACATCTGTAGATTTTTCAGACAGGTTGTTTCTTAAGAAAAATGAGCTTGTTACAGTTGGTGGCATGGTTACGAAAATAACAAAGAAGTATGATAGGCGTAATAGAGCTATGGCCTTTTTTGAGATGGACTGTATTGGGGGCCATGTTGAGGTGATTTCATTCTCAGATTGTTTTGCGATGTATGAAAATCTTATTGAAGTAGATCAGGTTATATTTGTAAACGGGAAAATGGCGGACGATACTAAATTTTCTGATTTAAAAATAATGGCTGAAAAAATTGTAGCCATTGAAAATGCAAGGGAATATTTCTCAAGAAAGTTAGTTATCAGTTTTAAATCAAAAAATATAGACCCGGAAGATATCGAAGATTTATATGAGTTTGCTCGGAAATATCCAGGTGATTGCAATTTAATTTTTCATCTACCTAATCCCAATCCTGTTATAAGTAAACCTATATCGGTATTGGCTCATAATATTAAAGTTTCCACAAATAAAAAATTTATAAAACAGTTACGTGATAAATATGGGAAAGAAAATATCCGGGTAGAATGATCGTTATAGCCCAAAGATGTTCAAAGTCCAAAGTTTTAGTTCACAATAAAATTATAGCTAAAATTAAATCAGGTATGATGCTCCTTGTCGGTATAAACAAGGGGGATGATTATTTTGAAGTGGACAAGGTCATTGATAAGATTATTAACCTAAGGATATTCAATGATGAAAATGAAAAAATGAATTTATCTATATTAGATACAAAAGGGTCATTAATGGTTATTAGTCAGTTCACGCTCTGCGGAGATATTAGAAAGGGAAGAAGGCCAAGCTTTATTAATGCTGAAAGTCCTGATAGAGGGCTAGAAGTTTATGAATATATGGTTAATAAATTTCGGGATAAAGGTATAGAAACTGTAACCGGGAAATTTGGTTCAATGATGGATATAGACCTTATTAATCATGGCCCTGCAACCTTTATAATAGACTCAAAAGAATTATAAAAATTAATTACAACTTAATAGAATAATTATTTAATAAAAATCAAGGGTGCACTATTAATTATGAACTCAATTGCAGGATAATTAATTTATATCATATATGAACAGAAAAATAAGAATTGTGATGGCAAAACCCGGCCTTGATGGTCATGATAGAGGGATTAAAGTATTAGCATCTGCTTATAGAGACGCTGGGATGGAGGTTATTTATCTTGGGCTAAGACAGACACCCGAAATGATAGTATCAGCTGCTCTTCAGGAAGATGCAGATGTTATTGCTTTGTCTAGTTTAAACAATGCTCATAATACTATTTTCCCACGTATACTAGAAATAATGGAAGAGAAAAAATTAGAAAATGTTTTATTAATTGGTGGTGGAATAATACCAAAAAAAGATATAGAATCTCTTGAGAAATCTGGTGTTGGCAAGTTATATGGTCCGGGTACGCCAGTTAATGAGACAGTAGACTATATAACAAATTGGGTCGAAAAAAATAGGCGATAAAATGAATTTAAAAAACCAAATTGAGCTAGAATTATATTTTGCTGATCATTTTGATACAATATTATTTCCAGTTCTTGCAGATATTTATTTAAGCCAGGAAGATTATAGAAGAGCGAGAAAAGTCTGTAATATAGGTTTGGGGTATCATGAAAATGATGCCGCTGGTAGATTTGTTTTAGCCCAAGTAGAAAAAGCAGAGGGAAATCTGAAAGAGGCTGAGAAAGAGCTTAAACACGTTCTAAAATACAGCCCAGATAATATCAATGCTGCTATAATGTATTGTGAAATTCAGACAGTCTTGGACAGGTCTCCTTCTAGATTGCTTACTTCTTGGAAAAAAGTTTTGGCTCTTGATCCAGCAAATCAAACTGCAAAAGAATTTATTGATAAGGTTGAATCAAGTAACAAAGAAAAGAAACAAAAAAAGAAATCTACAAAATCCAAAAAGCCGGTAGTAAAATCCAAAAAAAATTCATCTGAAACAAGTGAATCATTAAATGTAAGTGTACGACTTGCAACATTTACTCTAGTAAATGTTTTAAAAAACCAAGCCCTGTTTTATCAGGCTCTTGAGGTATTAGATCTTTTAGAGCAGAAAGGTGAGGATCCAGATATGATTCGTCTAGAGAGAGATGCGGTAAAAGAATTAATAAAAACATCAGAAAAAGAGAATAAGTAGCCATGACAGAAAATATTTACTCTGATAGACAGCATAAACTTAAGAATGTATTGTCTCAAAATAACCTCGATGGTTTATTGATAACAAATCTAACAAACATCCGATATATTTGTGGATTTACAGGATCTGCGGGGACTTGTTTGGTTACTCCCTCTGGACAATATTTTATTACAGATGGTAGATATATAGAACAGTCAAAAGATCAGGTGAAAGGATTTGATCGATATATAGATATGGATACAAATCTTTCTATTATTCAAAAAAATAATCTCTTGAGTAATGGCTTAAAAATTGGATTTGAAGGTGATCACGTGAATTATACTATTTATGATTCAATTCAAAAAATCTTTTCTGATGTTAACTGGGAAAGCACAAAAATGATTCTTGAGAATCTTGCTTCTGTTAAGGACAAGATGGAGTTAGATGCAATTCGAACCGCTGTTGAAATAACTGATAAAGTATATGAAGAAATTTTACCAATGCTTCGTCCTGGATATACTGAAAAACAAGTAGCAAATACTATGGTTTCTAAGTATAGAGAATATGGAGATGGTGAGGCCTATTCTCCCATTGTTGCTACTGGCCCAAATGGGGCATTGCCTCATGCAATTCCAACTGACAGGGAGTTTAAAAAAGGTGATTTTATTGTTATAGATGCAGCTGCAAAATATGCGGGGTATCATGCAGATATGACCAGAACACCTGTTGTAGGTGAAGCTAGTGATAAGCATCATGAAATCTATGCAATTGTGAAAGAAGCTCAAAAGCGAGGCTGCGATACTGCACAAGCTGGTGTGTCTTGTAAAGATGTGGATGCAGCAACTAGGGATTATATCCATGAAATGGGATATGGTGATTATTATACACATGGCACAGGTCACGGACTAGGTTTAGAGATACATACGTCACCAAGATTTTCACCAACAAGTAAAGATATTTTAGCACAAAATAATGTAATGACAATAGAGCCAGGAATATATATAGCTGGGTGGGGTGGTGTTAGGATTGAGGATGATGTCATCATTAACCAAAGTGGATGTGAGATACTAAATAAAACAACAAAAGACCTAGTTGTTTTAGACTGATAAATATTTAGAACAATATTTTACTTTTTATGTCTTTTTTAGTTCTTGAAAAAAAAGATATGGTTGAGGGTATCAATCATTTGTCTTCCTTGAATCCAAAAATAAAAAAACTGTTAAATGCATTTGATCCACCAGAATTAAAAGTCGAAAAAAATTATTTTTGGTCTCTATGTCGATCAATTATATATCAACAAATAAGTGGTAAAGCTGCCAAAACTATTGCAAGCAGATTTTTAGCACTATTTTCCTCAAATATTAATGTAAATCCAGTTGAAGTATTAGATATGGATATTAAAGAGTTTTATGGTGCCGGTTTATCAAGGCAGAAAGCTGGTTATATAAAAAATATCGCAGAAGCTTTTGAAAAAAAAATAATTGATGAGAAAATAATTATAAAAGGCAATGATGATGACATCATAAAAATACTTACACAGATAAAAGGAGTGGGCAGATGGACAGCGGAAATGTTTTTAATTTTTACTCTTAGAAGATCTGATATTTTTCCAGTAACTGATTTAGGCGTTCAAAAAGGATTTCAGATTTTCTATTCATTAGACGAATTACCTACTATTGATTATATGAATGAAAAATCTGAATGTTGGAGGCCATACAGAAGTATAATGGCCTTATATCTCTGGTACGTTGTTGAGGGACCTTTTGAATGGTAAAAAATAACAATAAAATCGAAGTAATATTTTTTGATATTGGAGGAGTGTTGCTTCATATACATCCAGAAAAAATGATAAAAAAAATTTCAACTATCACAAATATTCCTTTCTCTATAGTACAAGACTCTTTTCCTCATGATGCACACGATGCTTATGAAAGAGGTCAGATGACTGATTACGAATGGTTTGATTCATTTAAAACTTCTTTGCCAAAGAAGAGCAATTTAACAGAAAATAAATTTTGGGAAGCATGGGCTATGCTTTTAGGTGAAGAAACAGAGGTCATAGATATTTTAATTCAATTAAAAAAATCTTATCGGATATGGCTTTTGTCAAATACAAATCCTAGCCACATAAAAAAAGAAGTTGAAAATAATAATGTTTTCCCTCGGTTAATTGATGGCACCGTCTATTCATTTGATGTTGGTTATAGAAAACCAGAAAAAGATATTTATAAGATAGCGTGTAAACTAGCTGATGTGGCTCCAAAAAGGTGCGTGTTTATTGATGATCTAGAGGATAACATTAGGGGTGCAAATAATGTAGGTTTGCATGGGATACACTATAGAAACACACCAGCTTTAATAAGCGATCTAAAATCTTTGAAGATTATTATATGAATAAAATAGCTTTATACTTTTTTCTAGTAACGAATATTATTTATTCGCAAGGTTCGTGGATGGTTAGTAATCGAACACACCCTGAGCTGTCGTGGGAGACAATAAAAACAGAAAATTTTAATATACACTTTCATGATGATCTTTATGATATCGCACTAAAGGGTGCTAACATGGCTGAAAAATTAAGACCTATATTAATGAAGCAAGTAGGGCTTGATTCTCTAAAGCGGTTAGACATTGTATTTACATCTGAAGATGAAGTAATGAATGGTTTTGCGGTTCCGGCAAATTATACTGTGATATGGGTTGACCAAAATGATGTTTCTGTCTGGGGAGAAGGTGAGAAATGGTTACGTATTGTTCTTGCACATGAGCTCCAGCACTTAGTTTTTTTTAATGTCACAAGATCTTGGCTCCCTTCACCTATGGATCAATTATATAGTAGACCCCCTGCTTGGCTAGTTGAAGGACAAGCAGAGTATTTCACTGAAGAATGGCGTCCCTTTCGTTTTGATATTTCCCATAAGTATCATGTTTTAAAAAATTCTATTCATAAAATCAAAGACCCACATAATGATGGTTTTTCGAAAGTACTTTATTTTGCTGACAAATTTGGTGATGAAAAATTAATAAAAATTTTAAACCATAGGGATACGTTAAAATTATTCAACTTTTCTCAGGCTTTTAAAAAACACACTGGGGTTACAGTAAAACAATTTGAGGAAGACTGGCGAAGACAGATGAATACTTATTTTTATGGCCTAAGATCTCAAAAAGAAACATATTCTGATATTGGCAATACTTATGCTCTTCCTATGCGATATGTATACGGTTTTGATTGGTTTAAAAAAGACTCGACTAAAATAGTAATGGTAGGTAGAAAAAATGATAAACAGAAAGATCTTTCTCTGGTTTTAGCTATAAGAGATACTAGTAAAGAAAAGGAAATATTATACAAGAGATTAAAAAAGAAAAAGAATAAGCAACAAAAAAAGGTAAAACCAATTTGGAAATTAAAGGAACTCGATTATGGCAGAATTGGGCGTTACGTAAAAGTTTCACCAGATGGTAACAAAATTGTTTATTCTAAATACGGATATGGTGAAAACCAGTCTCTTACGTGGGATGTTCATCTTATAGATATAGATTCAAAAGATAATACGAGGCTCACTCACACCAGGCGCGCCAACAATGCTTGCTGGTCTCCAGATAGTAAAAAAATAGCATTCGTTGCGCATAAAAATAGTACATCTAATATATTTTCTCTCTCTCTTGATAATCCTAAATTAATAAAAAGAATAACAAATTATTCTGGAGATGTTCAAATAGTTACTCCTGCTTGGAGTCCAGATGGAGAAAAAATAGCCTATGCTTTGTCAAAGGAGGATGGGAACATGGACATAGTTGTGTTTGATCTTAATAGAAAAGAGCCAATAAGAGTTACTAATCAGAAGTGGCTTGATTATCGTCCTGTATGGCACCCAGCTGGTGATAAGATTACATATACTTCTCACTCTAATATGACACCAAATTTTCATACTGTGAATATCAATACGAAAGAAATCATTCAAAATACAAACATTGGTGGTGCCGTGAATACTGTTGCGTGGAACTATAATAGGTCTGCTATAACTGGCTTAACTCTTGGAGACGTTGACTCGGCTAGAATTGTTGATGTTGATCCAGGTAGAATAGCAGAAAGTAAAGATATTGTTATGAATCCTCGTTACTCAACCTGGCGTGATAAAAGACCGGACCATGTAATACCAGATTTAGATTCTATATCAGATGTTTATGATACTCTAAAATCTTATAAATATTCATCTATAAATAATATAAAACACTTAGGAACTATAATATTCCCTGATGTAACAGGATTGTTTTATAATGGTGCATACACAGATGTTACTGGGAGAAACATTTTCAATTCTTTTATTTTTAGTGACTGGGAAAAAGTATATGGAGGGTTTGGTTATTTAAGTGCAACGGGAAGGCCAATTGGCGGGTTCTGGGGTTTTAATTATTACAAGGATATATTCTTTAATGAAAGAATATATAATCAAAATAATGATTATCTGGTAGAGTTTTATAATGGGCTTGAACTATATGGTTATAGAAACTACAATTTTGGAAAAGTATTATCATCAAATCATAATCTGGGATATGCAATAAAATTTTTTGATAGAAGGGTGGTGCTTGAGCCAGACAGCCTAGATATTTTCAGCCAGGCAGTCCCCGAGAGTGGGAAAGAGGGTTCGGTGTCATTATCGTATACCTTTGTAAGTAAACGCCCTGAGCTAGATGGTTTATATATTCCTCTAAACGGCCATGGTTTTAAATTAGAGGGGAATTTTGTTGATAAGGGTTTATGGGGAGATTTTACCTATAATCACTATAACATAGATTTTTATAGTAATAAAAAAATAGGCCCGGCTGTATTATTTGTAAGAGGGAGGTATGAAATAATTTCTGGTAAACCACCAGCTCAAGAGACAGCGGGGATTGTTGATATCCCAAGTAGCTATTATGCTGGGCAGATTATTTTTGGGAAAGAGCATATGAGCCCAAGGGGCTTTGAAGGATCTATTTTAGGTAATCGTGCTTTTATGGGTTCTGCTGAGCTTAGAGGTCCACTTCTGAACTTAAATATATTGGAAATATTTAAGTTTGTTAAAGCTGGGAAATTATCTTTTTCATGTATTTCTGATTTTGGTAAAGTATGGGGCTCGCAAAATGATGATTGGATAGTTACTGCAGGAGCAGAGGCTCGCTTAGCGGTTATTTTGGGGAATATGCCATTTTTTATATATAGTATGGGGATTGCTCAGACGGTTGAACAGTGGTCAGAGAATCCAAATGCTGATGGAATCCAGCCATATATTAGATTGGCGCTAGTCAATCCATTTTAGTTTATAAATCCTGACCTACTTATAGATAAAAATATATTTGTAGGGTCTTCGCTAATATTATTTTCTCCTTGTTGAGTATAATTTTCTTTTACAACACCAATTGTAATACCCCATTTTTTATTTGGGCGATATTGTAATTCTAGAATGGTTTGAAATCTAGATAGATCAAATTTCAGTTGTTCTGATATTTGATGAAAATATTCCACCTCCAACTTTGTTTGTATTTTATCCCAGTCTTTATCCAGGGTTCCTGCTCCTTTTATATATGTTGTTTTTTCATCACTTTCTAGGTAGTCAGATTTATCATATGCCCAACCTATTTCAAATGTACTATTTCCATTTGATGCTTTATTAAAAATAGTACCTATCCCCTGGTTAAAGTGATATCTAAAATTTTCTCCTGATTTATGATAAACATAGGTGGTAAAATGATATAGATTAGGATTAAAATCGTATTTATTGCTAGACTTAGTTCTGATTCTTAAGTCCGATGACAAATCAAAAAAATGACCGAAGAATCTGACATCTCTAAAAGTATTATTGGTTACTCTTTTTATTCTATAATAAGTAGCAATACCCGTCTGGCTTATCCGTCCATTGTTTACGCCACCAAACCGAGCATAATCTTTCCATTTTATACTTTCACTTTCAGGGTTATGTGCAAGCAGAAAGGATAGAGTTAAGAAGACTGCTTGATTTCGAATCATTGTTTTATTCTTTTTCCAGATTGCATCATTATTACTGCTAAGCCAGTAAATAATAATGTTAAAAATACAGCCATCCAAAAACTAATACTAACTGGAGAGTCGCTTCTTTCTAGTATTGTGTACCTAATTCCGTTGATCATATAATATATTGGGTTAATATAGCTGAGACTTTGGGCCCACTCTGGTAACATTTTTATTGAATAAAAAATGCCACCTAAAAAACTAAGGGGAGTAAGAAAAAAATTTTGGATCATTGCAAGCTGGTCCCAGTTTTCAGCAAGCTGACCCATCACTAGTCCCATGCTAGAAAAAGCCCACGAAACCAAAAATATGAACATCAAAGTTCCTAGAAGATTTGATATTGGAAGGTCAATTAAAACAACGCCCACTAAAAGGACAAGAATTCCATTAACCATTCCTCTTACAGTTCCACCAATTATATAAGCGAGAGCTATCTCTAATCCAGATAAAGGTGCGGTAAGTAAATCTGGGAGCTGCTGTAATAATTTCATTTGTAATATAGAGGATGAAGTATTTGAAGAGGCATTTGTTAGGGTATTCATCATGATAAGGCCGGGGAGAATAAACATGGTATATGACACTCCCTGAATCTCAGATATACGTTGTTCTAATGTAAAACCAAATATCAGTATATAAAGCACAGATGAAATAAGTCCAGGAATTACTGTTTGTCGGTAAACAGAAAAAAATCTACCAACTTCTCTAGTTGTTAGTGTCCAAAGACCAATCCAATTAATCATACTATTTTCATTCATTAATGTTTTTACCGGTTAAGTCTAAAAAAACATCTTCTAGGGATGATGTTTCTGTCGTAATACTTTGCAAAGGGGCATTTATTTTTGTTAGTCTTTGAATGATTTCTGGTATGGATTTTTCAGGATCTTTTACACTAAAATGTAATCTAGAATCTTCAATAGTATAGTTTAGATCATTCAAAACGGAATCGATATCAGCATTTTTAATATTCTGACCGATTTGTACAGTGATGCCGGAGTTGCCGAGTTCTTTTGTTAGTTTTTTGGGTGAGCCCATTTTCAATATTTTTCCTTCATCAATGATAGCGACATTTTCGCAAAGTAGTTCTGCTTCTTCTATATAGTGAGTAGTTAAAAGTATAGTTTTTCCATCACGATGTAGCCCTTTTAGATATTTCCAAAGATCATGCCTTAGTTCGACATCTACTCCTGCTGTAGGCTCATCAAGTATTAATATTTCAGGGTCATGAACAAGGGCCTTCGCAATTTGGAATCGCCGTTTCATGCCACCAGATAATTGACGAAGACGTGAGTCTCTTTTTTTATCTAGGCCAAGCCTATCCAATAATTCATTAACCTTGCTTTTTGCTTTTTCAGTGCTTATGCCGTAATAACCAGCTTGAAAATAAAGTAGTTTTTCAATTGTGAAAAACCAATCTACCGATAGTTCTTGAGCTGCGATACCTATTTTAGATCTAGTATAGCGGTAGTCTTTTACTATATCTTTATCAAAGACAAGACAATTACCATGATCTTTAAATACTAGCCCAGTTAATATATTAATTGTTGTTGTCTTGCCAGCCCCATTTGGGCCTAACAATCCAAAAAATTCCCCCTTTGATATATTTATATTAACACCTTTAAGAGCTGGGACGTTATTGTAGGATTTTTTTAAATCCTGAATCTTTATCGCTAGGCCTGACACTCGATGTTAATTAAACCCAATATGAGAATCAAATGGGCTAGGAAAATCAAATCCTTCAGCTCCTGGGAAATGTGCAATAGATACAATAAATCCCCAGGGAATTAATATTGATGCCTCTACCTTTTGTGTGCCAGTTTTATTATTGTCACTAATTTTTGGTATAGCAAAGTTGGGTTGATATATCCAAAGCCCATATTCATCATAGCCTTTGACTCTTGCAAAGAATTTATCATTTTCTATCCCCATTTTTTTTAATGGTTCATAGTTGTCTAATATGACGAGGATTATATCTCCAACTATTTCTTCAATTTTCATTACATCCATAAATAAAGTTACTGCGGTATTATATAATTTTAATAAAACAAAAATTGTTTTTATTTATTTTTTATTAACTCTAAAAAACCTTCTTCTGAAAGGATAGGTATATCTAACTGTTTTGCTTTATTTAGCTTTGATCCTGCATTTCTACCAGCAACAAGGTATGTAGTTTTTTTTGTTAATGTATTTTTTGTAATTCCCCCGGCGGCTTCAACCATTTTTTTAGCATCGTTTCTATTCATCAGCTCTAATGAACCTGTAAAAACAAATATTTTCTCAGTCAAAAACTCCGATAAAACTTTATTGTTTCGTTTTATAAATAATCCTTTTTCTAGGCAATTTTCAACAATTTTAATATTGTATTTATTGTCCCAAAAATCAACAATAGATTTTGCAACTATTTCACCTACTTCCTTTATTCCCAATAATTCATCCTCTGTTGTCTTCATAAATGCATCCAGATTGCTATTATATTTTTTTTCTAAAATTTTTGCGGTGTGCTCACCAACATTTCTGATTCCTAGGGCATAAACAAATCTAGAGAAAGTTGTTCCTTTAGATTTATTAATAGAATCAATAATATTTTTTGCAGATTTCTCACCCATACCATTTATTTCTGCAATTTTATTTTGTTCAATTGAGTATATGTCGTCAATATTAATTATTAACTGATTATTAATAAATTGTTCCACAATTTTTTTGCCTAACCCTTCAATATTCATTGCAAGTTTTGAGCAGTAGTGCTGAATTTTCCCCTTAGACTGTTCTGGGCAAGATGTATTTACACATCTTACTATTGCTTCATCATTCACTTTTTTTGCAGTGTCTCCACACGATGGGCATAATGGATCAATCTTAAATTTTGGAGTATTTTTATTTTTACGATTTATTACTTTTACAATCTTTGGTATTACGTCCCCAGATCTTTCAATTAACACCTTGTCACCTATCCTAATATCTTTTCTATCTATTTCATCCTGATTATGAAGCGTTATATTGGCTACTGTAACTCCTGATACAAAAACGGGTTGGATCCTTGCAACGGGTGTTAGCGCTCCAGTTCTTCCCACCTGTATTTCAATATTTTTAATGGTACTAGTTGCCTGTTGCGCTTTAAACTTACCAGCGATTGCCCACCTTGGGGAGCGACTTCGAGACCCTGCTTTTTCTCTTTCAATGTATCTATTTAGCTTAAAAACTGTACCATCTATTTCATAATCAAGCTGATTCCTGTTCAACTCCAAATTATTATGGTATTTTTTCATCTCAGATATACCCACGACTTTTTTTATCAAGTTATTTACAGGCAAGCCTAGTTTTTTGATATACATCAAAAAATCATCATGCGTTTCAAAATATATACCTTCTATTGTTCCTGGCTCATAACAGTTAATTGAAAGAGGTCTACTAGCAGTGATATTTGAGTCGAGTTGTCTCAGGCTACCAGCCGCAGCATTTCGTGGATTGGCAAATATTTGCATATTACTGTCATTTTGGTATTTGTTTAATTCCACGAAGTCTTTTTTTCTGATAAATACTTCTCCCCTTACTTCTAATAACTTTGGACTCTTTGGTCCTAAAAGTTTAAGCGGTAGAGATCTAATTGTCCGAAGATTTTGAGTTATATCTTCACCTTCAAAGCCATCTCCTCTTGTAAGCCCAAGTGTAAACTCACCATTTTCATATATAAGCTCAACTCCAATGCCATCTAATTTTGGTTCTGCCATGTATTCAATATCATCACTTCTTTCAAGTAATTTTTTAATTCTTTCATCAAACAAACCCAAATCTTGATCATCCATGGCATTGGATAAAGATAGCATTGGCTTGCGGTGTGCAATGGTATTAAAACGATCAACGGGTATTGCACCAACTCTTTGTGTTGGAGAATTGTGATTGATTAGATTAGGATAATTGGATTCAATATTTTCTAATTCTTTGAATAGGCTATCCCACTCACCATCAGAAATAATTGGGTTATCTAGTATGTAATAATGATAATTATGTTTTTCTATTAGACTTCTAAGCTCTTTTGCTCTTTTTCTTATATCATTCATTGGTTTAGACGTTTCTTTTGCTCAAAGTATTCAATAGGGTCAACAAATGTCTTTTTAATTGGGTTTATAATTTTATTTTTATCTACTGGTGCACCATATATCCTTCCATCTAGTGTTTTAACTGCAAAAAAATAGTCAATTGATTCCCCTGGGAAATTTTTTATATCAATCTTATAATTATATAAACCACTTTCTCCATGTAAAGTAATCTCTCTGTAAGTCTCCATTTTATTTGTTTTAAAAAACAATAAAACTGAAGACAAGAGTGATTCATTGATTTCTGTAACAAGAGATAATTCGAATGGCCGTCCGATAAATAATGGTTCTGGAGGGCTATGAAATAATTTTATTTCTTTGATTGTATCAAAAATAATATTCTTATCAGAATTAAGATGTTTATCCTGGGAAAACAAAAAATGGGCAGAAAATAAACAAATGTAAAATATTGTTTTTTTTAACATATTTTTCCATCGATACTGTAATAATTCATTTTTAATCTTTGTATTTGGTTTGTTTTTAAATCATATATATCACAGCTATCATAAGGTTTTGCATAAACATGTATAGTTGTTACAGGCTTTTTATAACAATTATTTATTGCATGTATATCTGCAGGTCCATCCAGATATCCAAATGAAGCATTAATTTTTTCCAATTGTTTAAGCTTTAATGGTTTGGTTGATTCGATTTTATAATTAATTATTTCTAGTGATCCACTAAGTATTTTGAACCAGCATTTTTCTCCTTCATGGCCATGAGCTGGAGCCAATTGCCCTGGTGACCAACATATTATTAACACTTCAAAATTTGAATCTTTATATATCATATTTCTAGTGTATGCTTTTTTACTAAAATGGGAATATTTATCTAACAATTTATTAGAAAATTGAGACCTTATGATTAGGTCTGAAACTTCGTTTATGGGGAAATCTCTTTCAGCTAATAATTTTAATGATTTTATGAATGAATTCATTGGTTACTATCTTTATTTAATATTGACCAATTATTGATTTCTCTTTGCAAAACACTGTTACTGAGGCAATCTTTCATCCAACTACTTTGCGAAATTTTTTCTCTTACAAAATAATTAATCGCACATTCTGAATCGCTTTCATATCCTTCTGGTATTTTTTGTTCTGTGTAATGTTCAATAATAATAAACTTATGAAATGGGAATTTTGAATATTGTCCAATCTGTGACATTGCCTGCATCGCCATTATAATATTTATATTATTATTAGTTTTTACTTCTATATCTATCTGCAATACTTTCCCTTTTTTGTTATTGTATATATGCATACCTAATACTTCTGGGAAACCAATAATCTTATCGCAATGCGTTTTAAGCAGTGAATATATCTGCTTGTCTCCATATATGGGCTTGGCAGTAATTATTGGTAACATTAAAAGTGCAATGGTTATTATTCTCATAATTTTGTCTGTTTGTTAACTAACATAATACCAAAGATTAAAAGGAAACAAACAACTAGGATAGATGTTTTTTGGATTTTTTTCTTTGAATATTTTATTGAACTAGCACTTAATATATAATTATCATTTAATAATGAGTCCAGCCCAAATTGCCAAACTAAAGTATCTTGATTCATCGATACTGCATTCGCGGAGAACATTTTTCCAGGCATCAATAATTTTACTACAAAAGAATCATCTTTTAGTCCAAGTGATGCTGTTAAACGATTTTCATGCATTTTCATTTTCTCGGCTAGTATTAGTGCAAAATTTTCACCCAATTTAAAAGGCTTTATTGTGGTTTTAATAAATTCCAGACGATTTTTTTGTATATATTCTAATTCTTCAAATGTTGTTATTCTTGCAAAAGAATTTTTAAAATGGTTTACAAGCCTTGCTTTATTAATTGTATTTTTTATTTCTATGGTTTCATTTTCTAGATCAGTTAGAGATTGGTTAATAATAACTGTCAATGCCTCAGGAAGCCACTCGAGGCTATCTAGCATATTATATTTTAATGCCTTATATAGTAATGGATAATTTTGTTTTATAGCCCTACCAATAAATTCCATTTTAAAATTATATAATGTTGATAGTGTTTTTTTTTCTTCTGATCTCTGAAAATTAAAACCTAGGCTGGTGATAGGGTTGAAATCAAATATAGAATCCTTATATATAATTTCAGTAGTTGTTTCCCATAGTGAATCTTTTTTTATTAGATTGTATGAGCTATTTGAATTTGATTTATTTTTTAAGGGGTGTTGAAAATCATTATCATGAATATCAGTTGAATCACCTAGGCTAACAATTTTTAGGTATATTTGACCATCGGGATATACTTGAATAAAAACAATATTCTCAACACATGAAATATTAAATAATAAAAATAAAAGCAGAATCGGATATAAACTTTTTAACATATAAACAGAATTTACAATTTAATTTATTGTTAGGGGAGTTGCGCTAATGATAGAATTGATGTTACTTTTTAGCATGATTAAACAGGCCAAGAACAACATAATCCTTCTCCTCATTATTGTTTTTGGTTCTGCAGTTGCTCAAAAACCCAGCTCATACTCCTTCATCGTAAATACGAATGAAGGATTTATTGATTACTCAAATAGAATAATTGTTTGTAGAGGCACTGCTGATATAGAAGAAAGAACACCCGTTGATAATTCACTAAATATTGTTGAAAAAAACATAAAAATTGCTAAAGCAGAGGCTAGAACTAAAGCCCGTACAAATCTAATCGAATTAATGAAGCAAGTAAATTTTGATGGAAGATTAGTAGGAGAATTAATGAGTGATGAACCATTAATTGAAAGTAGGCTAAAAGGATTGATTGGTAGTGCATACCAACAAGGAGAAATAGAATATCTAGAAGGTAATAAAGTGGCCATTGCTCTTGCTGTAAGAATGTCTGGTCTATCAGAAATACTGACCGATATTGATGGTTACAAAACTGATAATTTGAATCCAGCCTATTTAATGACAAGTGCTGCAGTGCCTAAAAGTCAGCGTATTTCTGGGATTGTGATTGATGCTCGTGAGCATGCTGTAGACCCATCTATGAGTCCTGAGGTAATAGACATGCAGGGGAATTTAGTTTATGGTACAACAAGTTATTCTAGATCAAAGTCAGTAAATCGTGGTCCAGTGGGTTATGCATATTCTATGGATGATAGAAATGTTAGTCAACGTGTCGGCAGTAACCCATTATTAATTGAAGCTGTAGGCTCTCTAGATGATGACGTTTATATTACAAGTATGGATGCCGAAAAAGTTAGAAATGCAGAAAAAAGTTTTGGGGTTTTATCAAACTGTCGAGTTATGCTTTTGTTGCAATAAGTGGGGAAGATGATTATAAAGAGATTGATAATATTAATATGTTGTTTTAATGTTCATAATTGAACGGTCATTCATTATTTGAGTGGCCGTTTTTTTTTGCCTTTTATTAAGAAAATAATTTATACCAAATGTTAGAAAAAAAACCTGCTATCCTTTTATTAGAAGATGGAAAAGTATTTTATGGCACTTCTTTTGGAGCAATTGGACAATCTATAGGTGAGGTATGTTTTAATACTGGATTGACAGGTTATCAAGAAATATTAACTGATCCATCTTATGCAAAACAAATTGTTACGATGACGGCTCCACATATTGGCAATTATGGTATCAATAATGAAGACGTTGAGTCAGATAAAATCCAAGTGTCTGGATTTGTAATAAAAGAGGAATCAATTATTACATCTAATTGGCGCTCAAAAATGTCACTTGGAGATTATCTCAATATTCAAAATATTGTTGGCATAAAGAACATTGATACTAGGTCCCTTACAAGGCATATTAGAGATAATGGTGCAATGAATGGTATTATATCCTCTGAAACTGATGATAAAAATAAATTATCAGATGAATTATTCAATCACCCTTCAATGGAGGGCATGGATTTGGCAAAAGATGTTTCAACAAAAGAAATATATCAATGGTCTAACTCTGGAAAATATAATGTTGCCGTCGTTGATTTTGGTATAAAAAGAAACATTCTAAGATTATTAGGAAATTTAGATTGTAAAATCACTGTATTCCCTGTGGATACAAAAGCTGAGGACATTTTAAAATATAATCCAGATGGGATATTTTTATCAAATGGGCCAGGAGACCCTGCTGCTGTTAGTTATGGAATTGATATGATAAAGGTCTTTCTTGGTAAAAAGCCTATATTTGGTATTTGTCTTGGTCATCAATTATTATCAATCGCTCTAGGGGCAAAAACTTTCAAATTAAAATTTGGTCATCGTGGAATTAATCATCCAGTGCAAAATATGGAAACAAAAAAAATCGAAATCACCAGCCAAAATCATGGTTTTGCTGTTGTATTTGATAGTCTTCCCGAAAATGTTATGGCTACACACATCAACTTAAATGATAATACATGCGCTGGAATTGAATCAAAAGAATATCAGGCATTTTCTGTACAATACCACCCAGAATCAAGCCCAGGTCCTCATGATAGTCGATATTTATTTGATAAGTTTATAGGAATGATGAATGCCTAAGAGGAACGATATTAAATCAATTCTAATTATTGGAGCAGGTCCTATTGTAATTGGCCAAGCTTGTGAGTTTGACTACTCAGGAACGCAAGCAACAAGGGCATTAAAAGAAGAAGGATATAAGATTATTCTGGTTAATTCTAATCCTGCAACAATTATGACAGACCCAGAAATAGCTGACCGCACTTATATTGAACCGATTACAGTCGAATATGTTACAGCAATAATTAAAAAAGAAAAACCAGATGCTATTTTGCCAACAGTTGGTGGGCAAACAGCATTAAACCTAGCAATAGAGCTAAATGATAATGGAATACTTAAAAAATATAATGTTGAGTTAATTGGGGCACAGATTGATGCTATCCAAAAAGCCGAAGACAGAGAAAAGTTTAAAGAAGCAATGGATGAAATATCTATAGATACGGCTAGGGGTGATTTTATTTATAACTGGGATCAAGCAAAAATATTATTAGATAAAATTAGTTTTCCTGTAATTATAAGACCATCATTTACTCTTGGTGGTACAGGAGGATCTGTAGCATATAATTTTGATGAATTTCAAAAACTTGTTGAAAATGGCCTAGCCTCTAGTCCAATAAATGAGATACTAATAGAAGAATCTCTCATTGGATGGAAAGAATTTGAACTTGAGGTAATTAGAGACAAAGCTGATAATGCTATTATAATATGCTCGATAGAAAATATTGATCCAATGGGAGTTCATACGGGAGACTCAATAACTGTTGCACCATCTATGACATTATCGGATAGAGAGTTTCAAAAAATGCGCAATTGGGCTATTCAATGCCTCCGAACGATTGGAGTTGAAACTGGTGGTTCAAATGTTCAGTTTGCTGTAAACCCAGATAATGGTAGAATAATCATTATAGAAATGAACCCAAGGGTTAGTAGATCATCAGCACTAGCTTCAAAAGCCACAGGATTTCCAATAGCAAAAGTTGCTGCAAAATTAGCAGTAGGTTATACACTTGATGAACTCCCTAATGATATTACAGGAGAAACTTTAGCTGCTTTTGAACCAACCATTGATTACATTGTAACAAAAATTCCTCGATTTGATTTCGAAAAGTTTCCATCAGCATCTGGCCATCTAGGCGTTCAAATGCAAAGTGTTGGAGAGGTTATGGCAATTGGAAGAACATTTAGAGAATCAATACAAAAAGCATTTAGATCTCTTGAGGTGGGCATTGATGGGTTGGAGCCTAAATGGGCTTATGAAAAAGATCCAGAATTAAAAAGAGCCAGATCTTTTGATTTAACGAGTCTACGGTTTGCAACCTCATTTAGACTATTAAAAATAAGAGAGGCTTTTTTAAGAGGAAAATCCGTTGAAGAGATTTTTGAAATAACAAAAATAGATCGATGGTTTCTTCATCAAATACAACTGATATGCAAAGAAGATTTTTCATCCCCAATTAAGCAGTTAAAAGAAAATGGTTTCTCAGATGCCCAAATAGCAAGAAATACTCAAACTAGTATTGAGAAAGTTCGAAATAATAGAATTAAAAACAAAATTTATCCATCTTATAAGTTAGTTGATACTTGTTCAGCTGAGTTTAAAGCAAGAACGCCATACTGTTATTCAACATATGATGAAGAGAATGAGATTAAGCCATTAAAAGGGGGAAAAATAATGATTCTCGGAGGGGGCCCAAATAGAATTGGGCAAGGAATTGAGTTTGACTATTGTTGTGTTCAGGCTGTTTATGGTTTGAAAGAATTAGGTTATAAAACAATAATGGTTAATTGTAATCCTGAAACTGTGAGTACAGACTTTGACTTGGTCGATCGTTTATATTTTGAACCAGTTACTTTTGAAGATGTAATGAATATTATTGATTTCGAAAATCCTGATGGTGTACTAGTGCAGTTTGGAGGACAAACACCACTAAAGATTGCAAATATGCTTGCTGATGCAGGTGCTCCAATTATTGGCACATCACCGGCAAATATTGATGTTGCAGAGGACAGAGAAAAATTTGGTAAAATATTAAATAAACTGGATATTGCCTGTCCTATTTATGGAACTGGAAGAAGCCTAGAGGAGGTTATTGAAATAGCAGATAGCATTGGATATCCTGTTTTAGCAAGGCCCAGTTATGTTTTGGGCGGGAGAGCCATGGAAATTGTTTATTCACAGGAGCAACTAATTGATTACATATCACGATCTGCTGATGTCACTCGCGGCCATCCAATTTTAATAGATCAATTTTTAGAAGATGCTTTTGAGTTTGATGTAGATGCATTATGTGATGGGGAGGAGGTTTATATTGGAGCAATTATGCAACATATTGAAGAGGCTGGTATTCATTCTGGAGATTCTGCTTGTGTTCTTCCACCATATAAAATTAAATCAAAAACGATATTAGAGATAGAAAAGATAACATCATTATTAGCAATAGAGATAAATGTGAGAGGCTTAATAAATATACAATTTGCTTATAAGGAGAATAATCTATTTGTACTTGAGGTAAACCCAAGAGCAAGTAGGACAACGCCGTTTGTAAGTAAAACTACAAACGTTCCACTAGCAAAAATTGCTGCACAATTATCTACTGGTTCAAAACTGAAAGAATATAACTTGCCTAGGTGGGATGATATCAAACATGTTTCTATTAAAGAAGCTGTTCTACCATTTAATAAGTTCCCTTCTGAAT
>CAZYDX010000008.1:0-24502 GCA_964646455.1 uncultured bacterium
TTAGATTATTGGTCATCTGGCTCGGAAATGAACCCCCATAGACAGTTCTTATATCATTATATCCATAAAGCTGCAATACTTCTTTAATATTATTATTCGTGATCACGCAGGAGATACCTGAGGTCGAGGGGTCACCAACTAGACAAGCTCTTTGAAACCAATTCTCTCCCATATAAGGACTAGACTCATAGTTCAGTGTCTTACTTATAATAGTCTGTAGATGGCTCTGACTGTCAAAGGATAGCCTTCCAAGAAACACTTCAGGAAGTAAATCGTTACCTGCTAGCGTACTATAAGGGTGATCACCCTCACCATTGTAACCACTCCAGTTTTCAAAGTGAGTCGGAACATCATAGCTACCCTCAGCATCCGCAATAATCGTTACATACTCAGGTGGATTATCCCACGCTTGGTAGGCTGTCTCAATATAATTCTTTAGGTCATCTTTGTCATTTACAATACTTGAGCTTGATATATAGTTAACCTCATAACCCATGCGTCTTTTCCAGTCCATTAAAACATTAACCGTACCTAAAAGATTCCCTATATTACTTGGCAAGACATATAAAATAGAAGGCCTCTGATATGGAATATTATCCCGTTCTAAAGAAGCGTAATTGGCAATCATAGACCTGTATAAAGGCTCGAAAGCTCTTGATCGTTTAATTGGTCTAAAAACTGTATTCTGTATTACGCCAGTCTCTACTAGTTCTACCTCGATCTCAGTAAATTCCTCTAATCTTTTTTCCTGAGGATAATATCGAAACGGCGTAACCGTCAAATTTGCGATAGTGATCTCACGCATAGTCATTGGCTCTGATAAAACAGCTATATTTTGGGGATAAAACTCTAAATTGCTGTATGACTCTCCCTCTATGAATGTATTCTCATCAGCATTATTATCCCAAGAACCTTTAGGCGCGATCTCAATATTTTCAGTAACCCGAGACGATATAATATTTACATTCACCGCATATGATTTCTGAGGGTCAATTGCTAAAAAGGTACTACTCGAAGGAAGGTCTGGTTGTCCCGGGTCAGCAGTTTGACTAGCATTTATTAATATCGGTTTTTTATATGTTTTCCCGTTATTACCATCCACGGATTTATAACTATATTCAGGAGCAGTGTATCTAACCAGCCCATTACCATTTTGCTTGACCGAATATATAAACGAAGATACTTCAGAGACGGAATTGCCTCCAACTGCACCACTAAGACAGTTAATAATTAGTATAGTTATTAGTAGTATGCGAAACATCATATAATCTCTCTAATTTAATATTAGATAGTGAAATACAGAGGGAAAATAAACACTTCCAATGAAGGTTCCAAGACCCGCAATTGCCAAATATGGTGCGAATGGAAGCGCCCTATCTCTTTCAAATCCTTTAATTCCTGATAAAATAAGCCAAACAATTAAACTTAATAGTGAAGCGCCGAATAGCGTTAGAGCCATCCTCACCGGACCTAACCATATACCTAAAACAAACCCCAGTTGTATATCACCATATCCCATACCCTGTCTTTTTGTGATTAAATATGTCAGTCCGATAAGAGCTAGTGGAATAACAGAGCCAACTAGCACACCATAGATCGCACTCTTCAATGTAACCACATCAAATAAAACTCCAAATATGACAATAATAGAACCAACAATAACAAAAAGTAGCGGTATCTGATACGTATGAAAGTCAATCCAGCTTATGGCAAATAAAATACCAGCGAGCAACGCAAAAATTGTTCCTTCCATCGGCTGAAGAGTAAATGACCCCCACAGCCATGACCCAATACAAAATAATTCCATTTTGAGGTCACGCTGGTCAATCTGAAATTTATCAATATTGAGCCAGTTCACGGTTGACTTAAGGAGCCTTCCATATAAAACGCCTAATATAAAAACTAAAGCTATAGGAATGATTTCCATCACAGGCCTGACTGCAAGGCAGAGCCAAGGTGAAACACTGGCAAGTAGGTAAGAACAACCATAAGAGCTATCACCGCTCCTACCATTAAAATTAAAAGAGGTTCAATCAATGTAGTCATTCTATCAACCAATGCATTAACCTGCTTATGGTAGTAGTCAGCTGCTCTGTCCAATAAATCATCTATTTCTCCGGTTTCCTCACCGGTAGAGACCAGCTGTAAAAGTATAGATGGGAAAATCTCAGTTCTTCTCAATGCTGTTGATATATTGTACCCGTCTCTAATGTAATTCGCAGCATCCTCTACTGCTTTTTCATATACACGATTACCTACAACTTTCTTTAATAGTGCCATCGCCTCAAGGACAGGAACGCCTGCTCCGATT
The DNA here is from genome assembly GCA_964646455.1 of uncultured bacterium. Classification (GTDB taxonomy): domain Bacteria; phylum Fidelibacterota; class Marinisomatia; order Marinisomatales; family UBA1611; genus TMED80. Next base: position 2,312 of record CAZYDX010000008.1, read on the forward strand.
AATATTCCAAAAGTTTTACAAAATTTATTTAATATAGATTGATCTAGAAGACTACCAAAAACAGGGATTTTTAATTTGATCGTATCAATTATAAAGCCACCTCTCTGCGTCTTTGAGATCAAAAACATTATCAAAAACACCAAAATAAAATTAAAAAACATAAAACCCAAATTTTCTGTTAACCATGCGCTTGCGTCCATCATCTTTTTCGTTGCACCAGGTAGTGACGCTCCCAACTGAGAATATACTTCTGAGAATTTTGGAATAATCCACACAAGCATAGCCAGAACCATACAACCAAGAAAGATTACCATAAAAATGGGGTATGTCATCGCCCCCTTTACTTTTCTTCTTGTATCATCAAGGTTTTCCAAATAAGATGCGAGCTGATCAAGAATTTCATTTAGATTACCGCTTACTTCTCCTGCTTTGGTCATAGCAACAAATAAATTATTAAACACGCCAGGGTGCCTAGCTAATGACTCTGAAAGATTCAAACCTTTTCTGATACTAGACCCAACCTCTGTCAGTATTTTTTTAAATTTATTGTGCTTTTCCTCTACTGCTAAAGCCTGTATCGCCCTCTCAAGGGTGAGCCCGGCACTAAACATAGTCGCTAATTGTCTTGTAAAAAAAACAATATTTGCCAGCGGTACCCGATTCTTAATTCTCTCAAATGTGAGGTTAATCTCATCAAGAAAGGGACCAAGAAAGTCAAAGGTTGTATCGACCTCTTTCAGGGTTATAACAATCTGACCATTTGAGGTAAGTTTTTGGAGTGCTAAATCCATAGACGCTGCACGGATATCACCCTCAGACCTGCTACCTTCATCACTTTTCACTAAGTAGTGAAATACGGCCACTATAAATCCTCCACTGTAGACCTAAGTACTTCTTCAATGCTGGTTGTTCCATCTAGAACACGCTCGTTTCCTGCGTCCCTTAGTGTAACCATACCATTCTTGATTGCTGCCTGCCTGAATTCATCTTCATTCGCATTATCAAAAACAAGCTTTCTCAATTCTCTAGCCATGGGAATCATCTCAAATATTGCCGTTCGTCCTCTGTAACCAGTATTTCTACAATCTGCACAACCCTTACCCTTGAATAGTTTACCTTTTACATTTTTCTTTTTAAGACCTATTAAGGCGAGTTCTTCCGTGGTCGGTGCATATTCTTCTTTGCATTTTTCGCAAAGCTTTCTAACAAGTCGCTGAGCCATAACAAGGTTTAAGCATGAGCCAACAAGAAAAGGCGCAATACCAATGTCAAGCAAACGAGTAAGCGTTCCAGGAGCGTCATTGGCGTGCACCGTAGAAAATACAAGGTGTCCGGTAAGTGAAAACTTTACAGCAATATCAGCCGTTTCTCCATCTCTGATCTCACCAATTAGCAATACGTCTGGATCCTGACGAAGGATTGAACGCAGCGTAGAACCAAATGTGAGTCCGATATCATCAAAAACCTGTACCTGACTTATACCATCCAACTGATATTCAACAGGGTCTTCAACAGTGATGATATTGGTTTTCTCATCTTTAATCTCTTTAAGTGCGGCATATAGAGAGGTCGACTTACCAGACCCTGTTGGTCCAGAGACAACAACCATACCATACGGCTGACTGATTACTTTTTTAAAAACGCCTAAATTCTTTTTTGGAAAACCTAGCGTTGTAAGATTAAAATCAAATCCGCTCTTATCAAGAAGTCGCATAACTATTTTTTCACCATATACCGTAGGCAAAATAGATACACGAACATCGATATCTTTGGATGCGGTTTTGATAGAAAACCTACCATCTTGAGGTAACCTTTTTTCTGCTATATTCAATTTAGATAATATTTTTATTCTTGTAATCAGACCACTTAATGAAGTAGCTGGTGGAGTCATAATAATTTGTAAAACACCATCAATACGAATCCTTACGTTGACCTTATCCTCTTGAGGCTCAACATGAATATCAGTGGCTCTCTCTTTTATCGCTTCCTGTAGAATGAGGTTTACAAGCTTAACAATAGGCGCGTCTTCTTCACTCGCATTTTCAGGTGATAGATCTACCTCTTCCGAAGAGTCTTCATCCCCAGATATAACTGTAATTCCCTGGATTGCCTCTTCTACTTTGCCAGCTTTTGTTATTTCTCCATATAGCTGGTCCATGGCCTTATTCAGAAGCTCTGTTCCCCCTACAACAATATCTGGGTCGAGTCCAGTGAGCCGTTTCACTGAGTCTATCGTTGCAATGTCCTCAGGATCTTCCATCACTATCGTAACAGCCTTCTCAGATTTTTTTACTGCAAGTACTGAATTTGTTCTTGCAAAATCTTCTGGTATAAGCCGAACAGCATCTTGGTCAGCTTCTAACAATAAAAAATTATCTGCCTTCCGATATCCCATTTGCATTGAAAACGCGGTAATAAAGTCGTCTTCATCAATGGCTTCCATTGAGATCAAAACCTGACCAAGTTTTTCATTGGTCTTTTTCTGTTCTGCAAGAGCACTGTTCAATTTACTCTCATCAATCTTTCCAGCATGAACCAGAATCTCCCCTATTTTCTGAAATTGCGGATTAAACTCGGCAGTCATTAGGGACACCCAATATTTGTTTGTGTTCTCACTAGCTGTATGTCTAGTGGGTCACTAGTAGTTATCTGAGGAATCAAAAGTGTTGAAGATATTGAAGCAGTGAAGTCTTCAAATGTACAAAGACCTGTCTCCTCATCAGTCGCCTGCCAGATGCAAAGTTCTCTGGCAAATACTGCTTGAATCCTGGCATATCCATCTTTATCTGTCAGCACAATTGGCTCACAGTTTAACATACTGTATCCATCCCACTCACCATTATTCTCACCTTCATCATGAGTATTCGCTGTACCATCAAGTCCAAAATCATCAAATGGCTCAGAGACTTCAGAAGAGTCTATAATGCCATCGCCATTTGTATCAAATCCATCATGCATATTATTAAAGGTTCCCATATCTGCCGTCCCCGGTTCGTTATCCAGTCCATAGTCTCTCCATGTAAAACAATCATCACCATCACCCGCATCTCCATCATTATTAATACCATTGATACCATAATCATCGTAATCTTCAAACCCTAATTCTCTCCACTCTAATACACCTGTTCCAACAAAAGAAATAGGAGCATCTACGACCGGATTCCCATAAAAATCAATCAAGATTGCTGTGATAGTAATTACAGCCTGAGTCGTGGGTGTAGGGAGTGAAAAATCATAATAAGTTGCATCTGCAGTCAGGCTAAGTTGACCAGGTAGAAAGAACATAGCAGCATCACCAACGTCCTCATTGATCAATGCGGTGACCGAATCAGCTTCAGTGCCTTCATCAGGGCCATCTGTACCAAAGGTGGTCGCCCTAACTCTACCAAAATCGCCAATCGCATCAGTGGAATAAACGATAGTACTATAGGCAACCCCAGAGTTAACATCACCATCTAAATTTTCATTTGCGGTAAAACTAATACCCTCAACAAAAGCATCAATCAGTGTGTCTGGAGCAATGGGGTCAATTGTCCAGTAGACATAGGTAGAGTCTTCAACCGGATTATACCATCTATCATAAACAATTGCAGCACACTGGGTCTTATAAAATCCACCACCAATAGGCTCCGTAGAGTTTGGGTCATACTCTGGCTCTATGTGATACGGAGCGCCAGAGGCAATAATAACCGGCACAGCGTTTGCATTAATCTCATATTCACCATCCTGATCACAGTCAACACCAACCTCTATTCTGACAGTACCTGGAGCTGTTCCGCTGTTTACAGATACGGTTGCTACGCCATTTACAGTGTATACACTGGTGTCCGTAACGCCGGGTTCTTCTAGATAGGTTCCCTCTATTACTGGATTTAGCACAAACCGCACCAGTCTTGGTTCAGCGATAAGGTTATCATTGTCATCATACAGTTTCGCTTTTATTGAGGTTGACTCAATCCCACCACCGTCTCTAACAACAATATGATCCGGCACTGATGAAGGTATCTCAACATATGTACACTCTTGAACAAGTCCAACCTCAGAAACGATTGAGATTGTAGAAGTATCGGACACAGTAGCACTAATTGAAGGGTGATTAAAAATAGCTCTAACTGAGGCTATTCCAATATTTTCTTCTTCTCCATTATCATGAAAACTAAAACTGATCTCTCCGTTATTATCAGTAGTATCTGAGTCTACCACACTATCATCAATCTTGATATAGCCCTTATCACCAGCATCAATCTGAACAATAACATTTCTCACCGGTGTCCCGTTCTTGTTCAACAGTCTACATGTAATATTTGATGAAGAATTTGTTGCCAAAGTTATCTCTGCAGGGCTTGGGTCAGTCATCGAAAACGAATACGGCCAGATATCATCTTTTGACCCGTAAACATCAAATCGCGTTGATGCTTCTAGATTTTCACCATAACTAGCAGTCACCTCTACATTCTCATATTTTGGTGTAGTAGGATCATCAACAGCACCACTACCACTATTCGCCGAATAGGTTACGTAAGCTCTTCCCTCAGAGTCTGTCGGAACAACATTAACATCGAACCCACCATAAGACTTTGGTGTTGATACATCTAAAACACTCGCACCAAATGAGACTATTCCATTTTTTACTGGCTGACCATCCTCATCTTTAAGCTCAACTATAAGATATACCCCGGCATATGCAACAACAGCCTCCCCTACAGTTGCACCATTTGCTACTGGTTGGGATTTAATAAATGTTAAAGTCAGTCCCTCTTCAGAGACTGCGCTACTCGCTTTTCGATCATCACAGCTCAAGCCAGAAAAGACTAATGCAAATGAAAGACAAACTAAAATTGATTTCAATATTTTATGTTTCATATCAGGCTCCTTATTCTTGGTCTGATTCAATTTGTTCGGGCAGCGTTGAATTATCATTCCATATGCCCTTGTATGTTGGTTTATTATCGATATTATTCTCATTTTCATCTTGGTTGTCATCACTTCCGGCTTCACTCGCACCTAGAAGGTTCTTCTCAAAAGATCTCATTCTATCTGTTTTCATAATACCAGTATAGTTATCGATAACGATTCTCGGAGTGATCTGGATGATCAGATCTGTTTTTCTCTCAACAAGATTTTTACTGGTAAACAACCTGCTACCGATCCATGGTATCTTATGTAAGATCGGCACTTTATAGAGGGTCTGCTTTCTATCATTACTCAACAAACCACCGATGATGATGCTTTCACCATCCTTGACCCTTATTGTTGTGGATGATTTTCTGCTTTTGACACGAGGAATATTATTATCGGGGCCTATAAACTCAAAAATAGTAGAGACCTCTGGCTCAACCTTCACCGTAATAAAACCATCTGTATTCACTGTCGGGTTTATATCTAGCTTTATACCAACCTCTTCTCTTTGAACCTGTACCTGTCCCCCAACCCCTCCTGAGCTAAGAATATAGGGAACAATATCTACAAGCTTAATAGACGCCTCACGACCATTAAGCGTTGTAAGACGAGAGTCTGCAAGCACCTCCGCCTGGTTTGCTTTCATAAGCATATCGAGAGTAATGTCAAAAGCTGTCATCTGCCTACTAAAGTATCTAGGTATAATTTGGCTTCCATCATTTAGATTTGTTTTTAATGGATCAAATGGCATTGTCGTTGGCTTCTGTCCAAGCGTCTGATCATCTGGAATAACTGAACCTCCAGTGGTCTCATCGAGTGCATTCTCAGCCAAGATTGTGGTAAACTTAGAAAGCCTAGACCAATCAATTCCGAGTTGCTCTTCAGAGTCTGCTGCAACCTCAATCAATCTAGTCTCAAGCATGATCTGAATAGCAGGTATATCTATCTGGCTAACGACATCTTGTATTTCAGCAATTTTCTTAGGCGAGGCATTAACCAATAATTTATTACCGGATATATCTACCTGAATCTGATCTGAAATATCTTGTAACATGGCCTTTACCTCTTCAGCGGAAGCATATTTCAATTCAATTACAAAAGAAGATACACCAACCTCTTCCTTTAATTTTTTCGGATCAGCAATTAAGAATGAATTTCCGACTACCTCATAGCTTAGCCCAACCGCACGAACTACAAGATTGATAGCTTGTTCTATTGGCACATCATCCAAATGGATCGATATTTTTTCTTGTTTGTTTACATTTGGGTCGGTCACAATATTGTACCCGCTCTCTTTTGCTAATATCGCTAGGATACTAGGCAAATGAGCATCTTCCGCATGCACCGTGACCAGGTTTAGTTCTTCCTTGTTTTCTGCTTCTTTAGAACCACTAGAAGAACCAGAAGTTCCCTGTCCATAAACAAGCACCAGCACTGGGATTACCAGTATAATTAATTTTCTTAAGGACTGCATATTAATAATTCCCTTTCGTTAAATCTTACCTCGGTTAAAATCTTCAATACTTATCTCTAAAGGATTCTGTCTGTCTGTTCCCGGTGCAGGATAAGATAGAATCTTACTCTCACGCTTCATAATAACCTGCTTTTGATCAATATGAACTACCTCTCCAATACTAGAGATAGACTCGCCAGAGGAGACTGTATAGATCTTTCCTCTGTAGTTTAATTGAGCCTGGAACTTTTTTTGGCTCTGGTAGATCATTGACACTCTAAGAGCACTTCGACTTCTTCGGCTACTCGGACCACTACCATCTGCGAGCGTTAAAACATTGGTCAATCTCATCGGCTGTTTTTCCAATGCGAACTGATAATATCCTCTTTGCTCTAATCGTTCCTCCAAATATTCTATAACATTTTCAAGTTCTTTATCTGTACCAAAAGTTCTAGATGATTTCGCAATAATTTTTTGATATTTTTTATTTTTAGGATAAAGACTAAACCCTCCGGAGATAATTGATAACATTGTAAATGTTATTAATAGTTTCCATATTGTAAGCGATCGATCACTCATAGTTACCCCCTCGCCCTTGATTTCACTAAGGTTATTGTAGCAAGATTCAGCTCAAACACTTGCTCTAGAAGATCCTCTTCAGTAACATTTGTCTTTACCCGCTCTACACCGTTTTTAACCTCATATTCATTAATGGTAATTAGCCTCGGTGAACGCTCTATTTCTGCTAAGAATTTCCCAAACACATCATAGGAACATTCAATCGTTATCACATATGGAGATTTATAATAATCACCCTTGCTCTCTCGATCTTTTGGTTTTATACCTAACAATTGAATATCTAAGTCATCTAAAATATCCGTAAGACTATTTAAAAAAGGAAGACTAGCATCTTCTGCTAGAGAATCTTGCTGAGAAAGCGCAAGGTTTTCTTGAAATAATGTATAAACCCGATCAAGCTTGCTCGCCAAAATTTGAGCGCTGATCAGGTTTTCATTTAGCTCAGTCTCTTCTTGCTCTAACATTTTAATCTTAAATGGTTTATCACCAATAAAAAATGAGGCACTTATCCAGTATGATATTGTCAGTATAATAAGAGCACCAAATAATATTATATTTCTTTTTTCTGCCATTTACTTTTATTAAGAATAAACCTTATTCCCACCTTTTTTAATTGTTGCTTTAATCTCAAAACGTATAATATTCTGACCTCGAATATTTACCTTTTGAACTCCATCAAATTTTATACGTGTAAAATTTTGAGAGAATTCTTTATTGTCTCTTAATGTCTGGACATATTCATCAATAATCTCAAAATCTTTCCTGTCTTCAAATGTCAGAGCGATACCCTTTATTGTGAGCTTGTCTCGTTTAAATTTCATTCCAGTTATTGCCATATCATCCGGAGTCATTTCACCTAGTAGCTCCATATTCCTAGCCCAAAGAAATCTATCTTGCTCTAGGTCTGCGAAAGACATAATATCATTTTTTGATAGATTTTTTCCTTTAGACTGAAGCTGTCTTATTTCTTCCTTAAGCTCTTTTATTTGATTGTTCTTTTTACTGATTACGCCATTATAGCCAAATCCTATAATCAAAACCCTCAGGTTGATAACAAACAAAGAAAAAACCAATACGCCAAATATCACCCACCTTGTGCGCTCTAGCATACGCTCTTTTATAATCTCAGAGCTTTCAGCTTTATTTAAATTAATTTTTATATATGTTTTCATTTTTCCATACCCGCTCTAAGACAAAGTCCCATTGCAAGAACATACTGACTTGGATTTTCCACGCTCAAACTATCGGCTCCTTCTACCCCTTCGAAAGGGTTCAAGATATCTGAGTCAATATTAAGCTTTGAACTAATTAGCTCTGTTAGGCCAGGTGTCTCAGCAGCGCCACCGGTTAATAATATTTTTAGAAAAAAGCTTTGCCCTGTTTGTTTTGCATAAAACCTAAGACTTCTGCGGATATCTTCAATAAGGTTGTCAAAAACAGACCTCTCAGCAACACTAAGGTTTGATGGATCATCCCCAGAGTCACTTTTTAAAACCGATGAAACGCCCTCCTTATACAAAAGATCTTGCGCCTCGGTATAGCTTATTTCTTTTTTCTCTACAATTTCCTTAACAAAATGATGTCCACCTATCGGCAAGTCTCTGGTAAAATACTGTTGCCCATTACCCCACACAACAAGGCTCGATGACAGAGCACCAATATCTAGCAATACAGCTAGGCCATCATCTGGCATATCCCTCAAATAGGTAAATGTATTTGTAACTGCTATCGGGTCTACATCTATAACCCCCGGCTTAAGACCGCACTCTTTAAGCAGATCCATGTGCGAATTAAGCACCCCTTTTGTACATGCCACTAGCCCGACATCTATCTTATCGACTTCTTTCTCATTTGAACCAAGAATTTGATAATCAATCACAGCATCCGTCCCATCCATTGGAATATGTTTACGCGCCTCAAAGGTCATCGCAGATTCAAGTTCTTCATTCGGCATTTCCATCGTTGTTATCTGTTTAACACTCGCTGCTGCACCGCTAATACCTGTGGCCAAGGTCTTTACCTTCTTCGGGTTTAGACCCTGCTGCCTGAGTAATTCTTTTATAGCCATAACCCAGTGGTGTGTGTCTATCTTATCAGGGTCAAATGCCTGATTCGGTTCTGGCACTAGCCTGTGTCCAGCATCTAGAAGTTTATACCCATCTTTGGTCTTGTTCATTGTAACCATTTTCACATACTGCCGACCGATATCTAAACCTAAAAACATTATATTCTTTCCGTATTTATACTATGAACCATTTTCTAATTCGCCGTAAGAGGCCATTTTCAGTATAACATTATTATTAACATCAACCTGATCAGGATAATAAGGAGGCGGATGAATACGTAAGTTCCAATCATAGTGATAGTTCTTATCGTACCCCGCTCCTGGCGATACATTATATGGGCCAGGATAGTTTCTGAGCATATAGCCACGCTTTTGCTGGACTATAGAACCCCATAAATTGACAACGCCTCTCTTATCATTTGTGTTTGTGTAAACACCATTTACATCTTGAGAGCGGTAATAATTTCTGTGGCCTCCTCTACCATCTGCAATATACCCGTAAGATAGATTATCATTCCAATCATGGTAGCTTGCTAAGGTATTCTGCCAATAATGTGAAATAAATCCACCGTACATCGCCATGATAGCGGCATTGATTTTTATATCTGATCCATATAGCTGTCCCCTGGCTCCGTTAGGCCTTGTATTTGCAATGATAACATTTCCACCCGCAATCAAACCAAGAACATTTCCAGTTCCGCCATCATCTGGATGTATAATTGCTCCATTGGCATAAGAATCGGCATAAACGATATCATCGATCAACCAGATATTGCCCCACACTCGGTCCACAATACTCATATTATCATGCCTGCGATACTCGGTATAGTCATCAGTAACAATAGTGTATTGCCCAGCTACTTGCCCCCTAACAAGAACCTGACCGCCTTTTACATATATAACTGTTGGACCAGAGTAAGGATAGAATAGTTTCTGCATGTATACATAATCACTGTTATAGATCTGATCAGGACATGAAAAAATATCACAGTTTAAACCTGCCAATCCCGCAGCGTTCCAATAATCAAAATCAAAATGTTGTCTTCCACCAACAGGACAATATTCAGAGCCATCCTCATTATGATCATGGTAATAGTGAAAGTTGTTCCACTCTACATCCTCAGCTAGGCCAGTTGACGCACTCGTATTGATCACAGTAACCTGCTCATTATCAAGAAACCCCTCACCAGAGCTAGAAACAAAAGATATCGAAGCAGGATTGATCTGTACCAGGATCCTATCATCTCCAATAGGCATAGGATCATTTGTAGTGGCAAAAGTTACCGACTTTGAACCACCAAGGTTGGCCACACGAAGCACATCCCCAGCATTAATAGAGCCTATTACCGTAGACTGTATATTTGAACCTGTAATGTCAAACGCACTTAGGATCATGAACGACCCATCATAGCCGACACCTGGCACAAATAAATTATCAGGTCCAAAATGCAGTCCTGATGTTGTCACATTAAGAGCCGCACTTACGGCGTCCCACTTATAATCAAACTCATTCGGGGGACCTCCTATAGGAGGAATATTATACCACCACTGCGAAGCCCAAAAACCACTCTCGGTGAAATTAATCTCTGTCATTACAAGAGTATCTTTTTTCCCACTTCTGAACAACATGTCATTAGCATCAAAAACATAGTCTGCATTTGCACGAATAAGCTGTGCAGAATTTTCTGGTGGAAATGTAATCGTAGCTATTGTATCAAGAATATTAACAGTCTCACCATCTATATTTTGCTCAAAAACACCTTCATCACACGCGCCCCAACTGCCGATTCCGCCGCCATCACTGACCGCTTCATTTGTGATCGTCACAGAGCCTGAGAATTCCGGACACCCATAACTACTAAACACCATATCGCCATTCGTATGCACCCTACCCTCTAACTGGTCATTAGTCCCAAAGTTTACTGTGCCAGTATTCCCTGGGCCAATAGGCTTCTCCTCATTTGTGAAATACATAAAATCTTCAAAGCCTTGGGCCTGCATTGTCATATAGACAGTTCTCTCTATAGGATCTACCTTATCACCAAAACTTGTTGTGGGCGTTGCCTCACCCGTAGAGTATACATAATATATTTTTCTGGTAGAGTTTTGCTCTAGCTCTGTGTGGCAATATATATTCTTATATTTCCCTATTGGCTTACCATTCTCATTGTTTCCATAGTCTTTTCCCTCAGGATAAAGTAAGGTATCCTCTGTTACTAATTGGGGCAAAATCACAACACCAACCTCATTCAGCCCCGCCTCAGCAGCGTACAAAGCTCTGTGCTCTGCATATCGATATTCTTCCAACACAGACTGATTAAAGGAATTCTTTAGGTAAGCTACCGTAAACACCATGCTAACAAGTGTAAACAGCATTGCTAATGGAGCTGCGCTACCTAGGCTATGATATCGTAGACTGATCATTTGTAAGTTTCTTCATTATATAAGAGTGGCTCATAAAAACTCCTCTGTGAAAGTAATGGTCTTCTGTCGTATTCTGTCCATTAATAAAAACATCTTGGTCTAATGCTATAGTTAGCTCTAAGTGCAAATAGGACTGCTTAAACACAGTAAGCCCAGGATTAGAGCTTGGCTCATTTGTAACCACAAAATCTTTTACCCATACATTTCTCTGGCCGTCATTCCTGTAAGCACCAAAGTTTGGAAGCTTAAGCGTGCCATCAATGGGGTTGTTATAATTAAACTGAACGCCATTCGTCTGGTGGCAAGAGATAACCATTGTAGGGGTAAGGTCGCTATAAAATTTAAACAGTTTTATTCTGGAGTATCCATTCAGACCATCTACCTCGACCCTCTGTGCTAGATTAAGCTCTCTAACGGCCTCTCTCATTATACTGTTTCCGTATTGCCTAAGATCTTGCCTAACAGTGTCTGTCTGATAGTGCAAAAGTACGCCCCTAGTGCCCATTGTCATGCCAAGTGCAATGATACCGGTCACCACAATAACAGCAGACATTTCGATCAATGTCATTCCTTTTGAGTTTTTAAATAAGGACATTATTCCAAATCAAAGATTGCCATTACGGTAGAGAGTCTCCTCTCTTTCTCAACCTTATCACTCCATCTGTTTGCAGGTGTTTGTAGGTAGTCTTTCCACTTGATCCAGCATTCAAGCCTATATCGTCTGAAATCTGTTGGCCCATGCTCAGTGTATTCATCTAGCTTATCTATATCATAGTAAAGAGTTGCTTTCAGCTTGTAACTTGATTGAGCATTTCCATATAAATAAATCTGATCACCTGAAATATCCCCACTCCACTCTGAAGAGGACATCACCCCATCTGCAATTCGACCTTTCCAATATTCCATATAATTTAATAGCTCTTCAGTCGCCCTTTCTTTTACTTCCAGGGCATGGAGCTCTCCTCTTGCATGAACAGCGCCCATTAAAATCCCTAGGGCTGCTATCGATATAATCACAACGGCGGTCATTACCTCAATAAAACCTATGCCGCTGCTTGTCTTTTTTAACCAAAAATTCATTATAAAAGGTTCTGCTTGAATAACTTAGGGTTATCAGCTATCTCCATAGCCACCTTTCTCTCTATCTTACCCTGGGTAACTAAGCGCTGCAGGTCTTGGTCAAGTGTCTGCATTCCCTCTACTCCACCAGACTGTATCACCGAGGAAATCTGAAAAATTCTATCCTCTCTAATAAGATTTCTAATGGCAGTTGTTGATATCATTACCTCGCAGGCAGGAATACGGCCCTTACCATCTTTTGTTGGAAGAAGCTTTTGAGCTATTACAGCCTCTAAACTTTCAGATAGCATAGACCTAATTTGATCTTTCTGTCCCGTTGGATAGATGTCAATAATTCTATCGATGGCCTTGACAGCACTGGACGTATGTAAAGTGGACAGGACAAGGTGTCCAGTTTCCGCCGCTGTCAAAGCCAGCGATATTGTTTCTAAATCTCGCATTTCACCAACAAGAATAACATCTGGATCTTCTCTAAGCGCTGCTCGTAGTGCATTTGCAAAACTATGTGTACTGGCCCCTAGCTCTCGCTGGTTAATAAGACTCTCTTTTGTATGGTGATAGTACTCAACTGGATCTTCAATTGTAATAATGTGACACGCTTTCTCCCTATTGATATGATCTACCATTGCTGCAAGCGTAGTACTTTTCCCAGAGCCAGTAGGACCTGTTAACAGAACCAGTCCTCGGTCTATCATTGCCAGATCCTTCATAAATGGAGGTATTCCAAGCTCTTCACAGCTCTTAATCGTATCAGGTATGGTCCTAAATACACCAGCAAGACCATTAATCTGATTGAAAAAGTTTACCCGAAAACGACCCTTCCCCTCAAGCTTTGCAGAAAAATCAATTTCTTTTTTATCCTTGAACAGACTCAACTGGTCTTCGTTCATTACCTCGGGCAACATTTTCTCCATATCACTCTGCTTGAGAACGTCTACGTTTAACGATTTCATGATCCCATTAATCCGTACCATAGGAACAGAACCAACGCTCAGGTGCAAATCAGACGCCCCACTGTCAATGCTATAGGATAAGAGTTCGTTTAACTCCATGATTTACTGGCTTTCGTCTGGCGAACCATATCCCTGAAACTTTCCTGTTAAAGCGTCAAACGATACGACCTTTCCCGCGCCTCCCTGCATCTCTTCAGTGCTCGTCGCGCTAAGTCTGTCTGGTAATTGAAGCTCAAAGGTCCACTTTAGCTTAGTAGAACGATCCAGATCAAGCTGTCCAGCTCTTTCTAACTGTTCCACATCACCAGGCCACTCGCCCTTAGTCTGGTAATACATCTTAGCAGCATTGTGAACGTTAGACATTACCGTACGTGCTTCTGATGCGTAAGAGCTCTGTACGTAGTCTAGATATATTGGCAATGCTATTGCCGCTAGAATCGCAACAATAACAACAACAACCATAATCTCAATCATTGTGAAACCAGATTGTCTTTTCCTTAAATCTTTCATTTTTATCTCCTTAGTTCAATATTATTAATATTTTACGCAAAGCACTAACAATGCGATTTATAAAATTTGGAAATTATGTTAGATTTCCCCGTCCAATATTAGAACGCGTGACCGAGGAAATACACTCACAATTATATATAATTATTTTATTAGTAAAGCCTTGTAGTATTTTTTGTAATTCTTAGTGCTAAATAGAATTAAATAAACACCCGAAGGAACAGGAACTCCGCTATCAGAAAGGCCATTCCACTTAATCTGATGAAAACCACCTGCAATCATTTCTCCCTTAATTAGAGTCCTAATCTCTCTTCCAAGAAGGTCCGTTATCGTTAAATTGATATATGTTCCTCTCGGCAGCTCAAACTTGATATTTGTTGCAGGGTTAAATGGATTAGGATAGTTTGGTAGCATTTTGATAGCAGCAGGCAAAACAATTGGGTCTTTGGAGCTGAGGATATCCCCAACCGTATAAATAACACCATTGAAATCCATTTCCTCAACCTGTACAAGTGTATCGATACCATCTCTTTCACTATAAAAATCAACAACACTCAATGTATAATCGTTCCACTCTGCAGGAAATAAAATTGCATACTCATCATAGTCTCCAGTATAAGTGGCTCTGTCAATACCATCTCCTCCAAAAAAATAATCATTTTTAGCACCACCAATAAAACTGTTTGATCCTTGATTTCCCCAAACATTATTGTCATAATCATTTCCTATTATAGAGACATCATTATTTCCTTTGACAATTAGGTTTTTTAGATATCTTGATCGATTCGTATAGTCTAAATCAGACGCATAACTAAGACTAAATTCACCGTCAAAGGTTTGTGGTAATTCAGCATTATACCTCCAGTTCTCTCCAAAAAACTCATTAATGATATTGTAAGCCTGAGAATCACCGACCATCATCTCCTGCCGGTTTATATATCTGTATTCATGTCCACCTGCCCAGTGATCACCTTCAGGGTCATGTGCCCATAGTCCAAAATATGATTCTAAGGCCATTGCCAGATACTCTTCGTCATAATCTTCTTCAGGAAGATCATACAGCGGGATGTAATTGTTATTATCAATAGAATAATTCATTGCCTGTACAATAGCGTTTTGCATTGAAGGCAGAGCGTTTTGTATACCAAAGCCGTGCACAAAATGTAGAATCTCCTCGTAGGATGCATCACGCATTGAGCTATTCATATATTGTTCAGAACCCTCAGGGAATATTTCGGTAGCAAGTAAATCCTGGCCACTCGCACCCGCATTAAACAGTGCATCAAGGTCAGGATTATCGTACTCATCTTCATCATTTAGTAAAAGTAGCATTGCATTACTAAGCGCAAGTGCATTTGCAACAGGCTCTTTATTATTGCCCCATAAAGTTCCTGATACATTTGTAAGATACTCGCTGAGTATTCTTCGTACATGTAGGAACTGACGATCCGTGATATTGCCCTGTGCTAGGATCGGAATAGCCTCACCATTAGGTGCTAGTACATGTGTGTAGCGCTGTGCAACAGCAGAAAATAGCGGGTCAATATTATCTGGGAGTTCAATGATACCATTATCAGAACCACTAATATCAATAAAAGGCAGTGCGAGTGAGCTACTCTCACCCGATATTGTTAGCGATATTGGAACTGACTGTGGGTCTGTTTGTTCAGATGAAATCGTTAGCACACTGGAGTAGTTTCCAACTGACATACCGTTTGTATTTACCATCAGGCTAATATCAAAAGACTGGCCACCAGGAAGAAGACCACCCATTTCGCCTGTTTGAGTCCCAACAGTCAACCATTCTAACTCTGTGGCTTTAGCAACAAATATACTTTGCCCACTTTGAATGAAATTTTCGTTAAAGGCGATCATCGTTCCAATATTTCCTGCATCATTCTGAAAACCGATTGTAGCTGAACCAGCGTCACCAATAATTTCTCTGTAGTTCATTTCAAAATTACCATCACTGTAAAGGACAATCTGAAAGTCAAACTCTCCGGAGGTATTATTACCTTGCCATGTTACCACGTGGTCATACCAGACCACGAAGTATTCGCCATTAGGATCTCTGTAGTAGTATGCATTCCCAGATGCGGATGCATTACCATTATTGTTTTGCGGGTTTAAATCATCCCACATTGCCATAATAGCCAGCCTAGGTGCATTTAAATTCGGTATAGTTAAATTTCCCCAGGCTGAGTTGTCATTGTTAAAGCCTATCCAACCATTTGGATTTATCACACACTGAGAATATTCACCATTATAAAATGGAAAATTAAATCCTAAACTTACAGGAGAAGTTCCATCATCATTTGTCGGAAATTGCACTTGTGTGCTGATACCTTCAATATCTACCCAGTTATAGCTAATCGTTGAATCTGATTCAGAGTTGGACCAAAAATACCCGCCTCCATCTGGACCTCCACTTGGATTTTCAAATGGTAGGCCTGCAGAAATAATATCGAACATCAACAGCGTAGTCTCATCTCCATTATTTGAGAGTGATATATTCTGAACACTGAACTCGTCTGGAGCCATATTAAATGAAACTGATTCAGGATTAACAATAATGGATGGAGCGCCCATTGAAACCGTGAATGAAATAGTCTCTCCTGCCTCACTAACGTTTAGAATATTTAGACCACCAGGTGCACCATCTCCATTGTTATAAAGATATGGCTCTGGGTTTGTAAAGTCGTTTAACTCTGTGTGTGACCAGGTAGCATTGTATGGCGCGATACTGAAACTACCATTTTGAGTTAGGGTACCATTTGGCCTGTATAAATAAATCTCATCAGGAGGGCCCTGAGCGTTTCCATTTCCTGCCTCTGTGTTAATTCTATATACAAGTAGACCATCTCTGGACCCAGGAGTGTTAGAGTCATAGGTACCTTCCTTGACACGATACTCAACAACATAATACTCAGTTTCGCTATTGGGTGATGCTATTTTATAAACTACATTTTCCTGTTGCTGTAATGGGTTTAGGGTGTACACACCGGTAGAAGTTATTTCAGGAATTTCCGGTAGCCAATCTCCGTATTTCCATTTCATAAACGCACCCATATATTGTGGTGGATTTGAGGTGCTTTCCATCACATCCCAGCCACCTACAGCATCTGGAGCACCTCCACCATCATAGTGGTATAAATCTGGCGCACCCAAAACATGAAAGAACTCATGGCATAATGTACCAGCCGTAAAATATGAGCTCTCTGTAAGCTCAAAAGAGTAGTCACTGACTCTGGCACCATTAATATAAACATCCTGAGTATATAGAGCCCAACGGTGCGGCCACAACAGATCTGCCCAGCCATCTACATTACCGTACACACTAAAAGAAACCGCGTCAATGTTGCCATCGTTATCGAGATCAATATTCAAGTCACTCGGAACACTATTTTGAATCGCAATACAAGCATTAGCAAGCAACGTATGCTCTCTGTCTGTTCTCTCGTCTTCGGTCTCATACCCCTCAGGATTAGAAGCAGAATAAGGACTGTAGTATCCTCTGTTTTGACTGTCAACGTAGGACGTATTAGCACCCAGAATACTTGGTGGATAATGATAGGTGTCAACTGTTAGTGCACCGTAGGAAACTTCTAGAAAATAATCCCTTATAGAGGGTTCAATCATAGAATTAAAAGGCACATCATAATACTCACGACTATTGGGAAAATTTGGATCATCTGCAAACCGTATAAAAATATTTAACTGGGCTAAAGTTCCAGAAGTTGGTGCATCACGCCCATTTCTATGGGACATGTGTTGCTCGTAAAATTCTTTTCTATCAGCGTAGATATTCTTGCTTACTCCTAACCCTGGAGTAAGACCCTCACGAATTGGGTCTGCAATACCGGCCTTATGTGTCGAAGCTCTTAGCAGCTCACCAAATCTCTCAGCATAATAAAAATCACCATCACTGGGATTAAGAACGATTGTATAATTATCTTTATCATGGAGCCTGTGCACGTACTGATCACCAGATGCAAAACAATGAACTTTCTGGCCATTGGATTGTTTTATAATCTGCGGAATATTCTCCAGCCAGGTTGCGTTAGCCTGAGCAGATAGGAATATGATAATAAATGATATCTTTTTCATAAATAGTACATAATTCGGTCAAGAGTATGGAGAAAAATTACTATTTAAGTAAAATCATTTTTTTTGTTGATATGAAATTATTTCCCTGATATAACTTATAAAAATATATTCCAGCGCTGACATTTAAATTATTATTATTGGTTCCGTTCCATTTGAATATATGATAACCTGATTCTAAGTGACCATTATGGATATCTTTGATTAGACTTCCATTTGAGCTGTAGACACTTATCTGAGTATGTTCATCTTTTGATAATCTAACAGGTATCGAAGTTGATGGATTAAAAGGATTGGGATAGTTTGACCCAAGAGTTGCGTCTTCCGGAATAATATCCGCCACACCTAAGACTGATGATATACTTATATTAAAACTGTGGATAGTCAGGCCATCATCTGATATGTGTTCTAGAGATAAGCGGATACCATCATTATCTATAATATCATATACCAGTTCATTTGTGCCAAGGATACCTAGGGGTGTTGTGAATCTTCTACCAAAAGTAACCTGATTTTCTGATTTATTGTAGGTGTAATAGTGGGCTGCCCAATCGAGATAGCCATTATAAATAAAATGTGAATTAGAATTATACAAGAGGTTTTCATCTGAATTGGCATTATGCCTAAGAGAAATAAAAAGCTCTCTGCCTTGGTAGCTTATTGATGGACTAGATAGCGACTCTACCCCTTCCCAATAACCAGCAAAATCGCCTAGATTCGTAGCACCAAGTTGAAATACTAGTACAACCCCACTCAATATATAATATTTGGTTCTTAACATATCCACATCCTTATACCCTAAATATAGTGATAAAATAGGGAAAAAGAGGAGAAAGTTAGGATTATATGTTATTTTTTTGTAGGTAGAATAACTTTCTAGTCACTATTTTGCCAAGATCATCTTCTTGTTATATACATTATCATTTAAAATTGATCTGTAAATATATATACCTGTTGAGACACTATTCCCTAGGTAATCTTCCCCATTCCATTCAACTGAATATTCACCCGCATCATGATACTTATGAATCAGATCTAAAACTCGCCGACCCGATAGTGAGAATATAGATATACTAACCAACCCTGCTTCTCCCAGGCTATATTTAATTGTTGTAACTGGATTAAATGGATTTGGATAATTCTGGTCAATACGGAAGCCATTGGGAGATACGGTGTTGTCTATACCTAACTGCTGCTCACAGCCGCTACTGAAAGCGCCTATCGGACCAAATGTATCACTAGCAGACAAACACAATGAACCCTCCTGCAGTGCAAAATTATTTTCTGCTGAATTACAAAACATTGGGTCAATCTCTAAGTTTCCCTCTCCCCATTCTAGAATAATACTTGGACTTGATGATAGATAATCCTCTCCACCATAGATACTTGTGTATCCAAAACTGAGCATGCTCGCTTGACTGCCAGAGGTAACGAAAACTGCATTTTCTCCATTTTCCCAGATTATTGAGTTTGCTATTGTGACAACTGCCTCTCTAAGGCTCAATGCCGAACCATAGTTAGCAGTATTTCCAGCGATTGTGCACCTATCCAAATCTATGACACCATTAAAACAAACCACTGCCCCACCAAAATCAAGGCCTGTATTTGCTGTAATTGCGCTCTCTGTGATAGTGATATTGTTTCCATTTTGATAGATTGCACCACCCTCAATGTACGCCTGATTAAATCTTAGATTGCTTTTTCCAATATCAATGCTTGAATTTTCTGAATAAAATCCCGCGCCCCAGTATGCTAGATTAGAATCAATAGAAACACTTATAAGTTTTACCGTTGAGCCTGTCGCATAAAGACCTCCACCAAAATTAGATCCGTTTTTTTTGACTGTAACATAGTCCAGCTCAACATCGGACTGGTTTATATAAATACCACCACCTACCTCAGCGGTATTATTCTCAACAACAATACCAGTTAATTTTGGGGTAGAGCTTTCAATGTAGATTCCACCTCCTATTTGACTCTGACCTCCTGAAAAGGTGATACCCCTAATCTCTAGATTAGCAGCGTCTAACCCAATTAGCTCCATACAAGACCCTCCGATTGCGCCTGACGATATAACTGTCTGACTTATTAGAGAAGCATCTACCAACTCATACGCTCTTGATTCGAGCACAATATCTTTTGAATTAAAGTCCACTGATTCAATATAATTACCAGGAGTGAGCCTAATCGTATCTCCATTTACGCAAGCATCCACTGCTCTCTGTATTGTTAAAAATGGCGTCTCAACAGATCCATCACTAGAATCATTCCCAAGTTCTCCTACATACCATATCGGGCCGGTATTAATAGGCCCACAGCCAACGCCAAGAATGCCAATAAGGCCACCATCGTCAGCAGCAGAGATACATGGCGAGTTTTCTCGAAGACTAAAATTTCCAGCTTCACCATTGCAAAAATATGGATCACTCTGCAGCATACCTTGGCCCCAGGTCAGGTCACCATTGTTATTGACATCTATCCCGTTCTGGCCACTCTCAACAAGGCTATAAGAAATATTTAACGATACCTCATCACCACTTTCTCGAAAATAAATTTGAGAGCCACCATTGCCCCAAAAAATACTATTTATCACTGATAAAAAAGAATCATCTCTAAGGTAAACACCTCCACCCTCAAAGCCTGAAGTATTATACGCAACAGTGGTATGATTAAATGTAGGAGAACAATCATTTCGAATGTAAACCCCTCCACCTGCACTAGAAACATTGCCTGATACAAGCGTATAATCTAGAGATGGATCTGCATTGTTTATGTACAGTCCTCCACCAAGACCTTCAGCAATATTATTCACCATAGTAACATTATTCATTACAGCATCAGCATCATCTTTCAGGACAATTCCTCCTCCTGAGTTTGCAGCAATATTTGAAATAAAATCCACACTTGTAAAAAGAGGAACAGACTCATTCCTCAGATAACATCCAGCACCAAGATCAGCCTCATTCTCAATAAATTTTGTACTACTGATAGCCAAGCTTGAATATCTTGCATAGATTCCTCCGCCTACATCATCTGTTGTATTATTTGTGATTAGACATCCTATTATCACTGGCGAAGCCTCGTAACAAAAAATTCCACCGCCACCACCTGCATTTCCGGTATTATTTGTAACGATAAGATCTCTTAATACTGGGCTCGAGCCCTTACAATAAATTCCACCGCCATATGTGTAGAATGTTCCATTATCATCAGGGTCGGCATAGTTCCCATCGCCACTCTGAATCGTAAACCCTTGTAATACAGCTTCGTTTGTCTCACTATCATCAAACACGACCACAGAGCCATTGTTATTCCCATCTATTATCGTAGATCCAATAATTAGAGAATCTTGATCAATTATATATGCAGATGTAACCACAATATTTTTTCCGCTAAAGCTGATATTCTCTTGGTAAAAACCGGGGGATACCATGACCGTATCTTGATAAGTTGATGCATTGATCGCTGACTGAATTGAACTGTATTGCTCTGGTACATTAAGGGTCGATGCAAACCCGACAATATTAAGCAATGTAGCTAGTATAATTGATCTATATATCATATATAAAGGCCCTAAACTTAAATAAATAAATTTAACCATTTGGCAATTGTTCAAATAAATTTTTATACTAACTTCCGCATCGATAAACGTACTTAATTATGATAATTGCCATACCAAAAGAAACACTTGAAAATGAGTCCAGAGTAGCCGCAACCCCACACTCAGTTGCCGAACTCATTAAAGCAGGATATACAGTCAAAGTAGAATCCGGAGCTGGAGATGCCTCTTTTTTTTTCGATAATGAATACAAAAAAGTAAACTCTGAAATAGTTAAAACAAAAGAAGAACTATATAAAGATATTGACATTATTCTAAAAGTAACACCTCCTACAACGGATGAAATAAATTTATTATCAAATGGTACAGTATGTGTATCTTTTTTCCAGCCTACTATTGATATAGAAAAAGTAAAAGCTATGTCAAAAAATGAAGTCACAGGTCTCTCGATGCATCTTGTTCCCAGAACTACCTTAGCTCAGAAAATGGATGCACTCTCTTCACAAGCAAATATTGCTGGTTATAAATCTGTTTTAATGGGATCTATACATATGGGTGTTTACATGCC
>CAZYDX010000008.1:24602-32566 GCA_964646455.1 uncultured bacterium
AAGCAACAAGAACTAATACGTGAACATATTTCTCTGGCCGATATGGTAATTACCACCGCACTTATCCCAGGAAGGAAGGCGCCCATACTGATAGGTAAAGATATTGTTGATATTATGAAACCTGGCTCGGTAATCATGGACCTTGCCGCAGAAAATGGCGGGAACTGCGAGCTCACAGAAAAAGATGTGGTTGTCAGTCACAACAATATAATAATAGACGGCACATCAAATATACCCGCTACGATGCCCGTTCACGCTAGTGAACTATATGCAAAAAATGTTGCTGCACTGATTGTATATGCAACAAAAGATGGAAAGATAAACATCGACCTCGATGATGAAATCATATCTGGTTCAACCTATACCCATGGTGGTACTGTAACGCATGAACCAACAAAGAAAATTATAGAGGAACAGTAAATGGACATTAATATTCTTACCGTATTTATTCTTGCTGTGTTTGTAGGGATAGAGATTATTACAAAAGTACCTCCAACGTTACACACTCCATTAATGAGCGGTTCAAATGCAATATCCGGAATTGCGATTGTTGGTGCGATAGTATCAACAAAAATCGGAGGACATTACGGAACATGGCTTGGACTAGCATCCGTAATCTTTGCTACTGTGAACGTCGTCGGTGGTTTTATGGTCACTGACAGAATGCTAAAAATGTTTAAAAAGAAATAAATTGCTATGTACTGGGAAAACATCTTATACGTCCTCTCTTCTGTCTTATTTATCTTCGGGATCAAAAGACTTAGCCATCCAAAAACAGCTCGAAGCGGAAACCTTATTGCATCAATGGGTATGCTCATTGCGGTTATAACGACTCTCGTTTCTGGTGATAGTCTTAGTTATGAATTAATTGGAGTAGGAATCATTATAGGAGCAACTATTGGTGCCTTTTTTGCAATACGAGTCGAAATGACGCAGATGCCACAAATGGTTGCTATTTTTAATGGATTTGGTGGTATCGCGTCTGCGTTAGTTGCCGCGGCTGAATTTGTCAATCCAAGCAGTTCACTATCACTATTTAGTTTGTCAACTATCTCTCTATCAGTGTTTGTAGGAACCCTCACCTTCACCGGAAGCTTTATAGCATTTGGCAAACTTCAGGGATTTGTCAGTGGAAAACCGATCGTATTCCCAGGTCAACAAATATTAAATTTTTTAATCGCAGTATTAGTAATCGGGTTGGCCATATATATAGTTCTAATTCCTGTTAACTATAATAATTTTTATATACTAATTGCCATGTCTGCGGTTATTGGAATCACACTTACAATTCCAATCGGAGGCGCGGACATGCCGGTTGTTATATCACTATTAAACTCTTACTCGGGAATAGCAGCAGCATCTACTGGTTTCGTTCTAAACAATAATGCGCTAATTATATCAGGCGCACTCGTAGGCGCTTCCGGACTGATATTGACGAATATTATGTGTAAAGGAATGAACAGATCTCTCGCTAATGTCATATTTGGTGCAGTCGGACTAGAGCAAGACACTAGTGCTACCGGTGAAGAAAAACAGGTCAATATTAAAAGCTATTCAACTGAAGAAGCTGCAATGATTTTTGATGCAGCTGACAAAATTATTGTTGTGCCAGGTTATGGACTTGCTGTTGCTCAGGCACAACACGCAGTTAGAGAAGTAGCAGATTTTCTCTCTGGTAAAGGTAAAAAAGTATTGTACGCTATTCATCCTGTAGCTGGAAGAATGCCAGGACATATGAATGTACTTCTTGCAGAGGCAAATGTTCCCTATGACCAACTAAAAGACCTTGATGAGGTGAACAATGAGTTTGAGGATTGTGATGTCGCACTAGTTTTAGGCGCCAATGATGTGGTAAACCCAGCGGCAAGACATGACTCATCATCTCCTATTTTTGGTATGCCAATACTAGACGTTGATAAATCTCAGACTGTTATTATTAATAAGCGCACGATGAATACCGGTTTTGCTGGAGTCCAGAATGAACTTTTTGGTTATGATAATTCTATTATGGTATTTGGAGATGCAAAAGATATGCTGCAACAGCTACTCAAAGACCTTAAAGATTTATAACTAGTTTAAATAAAATTTTCTTCATGAACATGCTACCGTTTAGAAAATTAATTATATTTGGATACGCACTTCTTTTCCTCAATCCTATCTTTGCACAAAGGTGGATTCCTGAGAATGATTTTAACCACATTAAAACATTTAACAATGTTCTTAAAAAAACGGTCACTGAACTCTCAATGATCAAGCCTACTAGTAAAAATAATAATGAATATTTTACAAATAAACAGTATGATGAAATTGAAAAGCTCTACTTTCGCTATACTCTTTGTACAAAGTCACTTCTTGACATTGTTAATGCGTATAAAGACTTCTCTAATCGATCAAAATATAATAAAAATAATGTCCAAGCTTTTATTCTTGGATACTGCGCAACACTTACTATTTACAAGTATAGTGCCGAATTAATTTTATATACAGCCAATAATCAATTACTCATAGATAAACTAAATGAAGAATATCCAAGAACGGATATTAAAAAGGATGGACTAAACTATATTCTAAGTAATCTAACTAACCCTGATTATTTAAATAACATTGACATCGCAAATGAATTCTATCATAGACAATTAAAAGAAAATGAAGACCTTTACAATACAATGGAATTTTCTTCAATCATAGAAGATCTGATTAAAATGACAACCGAACTATCTGATACTTATGAAGATCACAAAAAAACTATTTTAGATACATATACAATACTGCCGCTTGAAGCAGCAGACATTATGCAAGTTACGACTATAGAAGAAACGGTAAATGAAATGATAGATGCCGCTGGCAGTCAACTAAAAGCGATACAAGAATTTTTATTTACCAGCATGGCTGATATTAGAATGCCACTAATTGACGGGATTAAATTTAGTCGTAGACAAAATAAACTGGTAAAAAGAGCACTAAAACCAGGAGATGTAATTCTCACGTATAGCAGTGGTTATCTAAGCAATATCTTTTTACCAGGATATTTTAAACATGTATTTACCTATACCGGGACCCAGAACAAAAAAAAGAATGAATATCTATCTGAGATACGTCTTAGATCAGATCAAGAAAGTCTAATTAAATCTAACCATGACATCATCGAAGCTAACTCAGATGGCGTGGTGACAACAACATTGGATAGCTACCTAAATGGATATGCTAATAGAATAATAGCATTCCGACCAGAACTTAGTGACAATGATATTCGTATTATTATGAAAAACCTGTATTCGTTTTTGGGTATGGACTACGATTTTGACTTTGACCTAACAAGTGGAGAAAAACAGACCTGCTCTGAGATTATCTATAGATCCTATAATGGGATTGGAAAAATTAATCTTGACCTTGAAGAAATATTTGGGACCACCACACTCTCAGGAGATAGGCTATTACAATATTTTATGAATGATAGCACTACAAAACTTATTTTTCTGGCGGTAGAGAATGATAAGAAGCCTGGTAAGGCAAAGATACTCAAAGACCAAGAAGCAATAACATATCTAAAAGAAAACATCCCAGATAGTTATAGCACAAAATAATAGTATTAAATTATTATTCGAGTACTATTTTGATATAATTTGTATAAAGACCTAGTGAGATATATTTATCACAAACAGCACTAGCATAATCTTCAGAATAAAATGTCCCAACAATAAAAATCTCACCACCACGCTTCTTAACAGAATTTTTAGTCATCAGTAACTCTTTTACTGATTCTGACTGCTCATCATTTTGAGGAACAATAGCTACTTCATAAGCATCAACTGATCCGCCTTCCTCTTGGCTAACATAGTGAGCTATCATTCCCGTGAACTCACCTACAGCCATTGCCTCTTCTTCTGTTACTTCATCATCAGCCTCGGCCATCATATTAATTAGGTCTACTAAGTTTTGTGCTACCTCAACATCCGGTTTTTCATCTAAGTAAGACTGTACAAGATCTTTCAATTCTAGAAGATTAGTTACTTTCTCAGGCTTTCCAATTTTTAACTCTGGAATACTTATACCCCACCGTTCGGCAAATTCATTTATCAAGTCTATCTCTTCTTTCGCTACATCATCATCTATAGCAGCCAGTTGGGTAAGAATCTCAATGATCTTATTAGCTCCATGTGGCCTGAGCATCGCACTTAGCAAATCTGTTGACTCATCCTTTTCTGCGCTTAACGCATTAATTAATATTCTAAAGAAATTCTTGTCTCGGTTTTCAGTGACAAAGTAGCCCATACTGATAAGTGTAAATACCGTTGCAAGAATCAATCCAAGAATATATTTTATGGCAGATGGATAGTCCTGACTTATTAAAATACTATTTAATAAAAATGGCACCAGGGTCACAAAGCCTAATAGTGATGCAACAATAGATATACTCTCTGCAACTTCAGAGATCCCTCTTCTTTTCCAGACCTTATTCAGTTTTAAATAAAATTGAAATACTGAAAATAAAAGCGCACTAGCAACTAGTGCAGCAATAATCTTATTTAGAAGGCCAGGTCTCTTATATAGCTTATAATTTTTAATAAATGAACCCGACGACGGATCCTGATGGTCATAATATATCTGAAACTGATCATTACCCAATATTTTTATAGCAGTAAATCCATCACCCGATAAATTTTGCATTTTATATTTTCCATTTTCAAGAAAGAATCTCAGTTTTGAACCATTAGATATTTCTAAATCTATTTTCTCTGAATCGACATCAACCTCGATAGAATCTTTCTTAGATGAGTCATGGTAAAACCCGCTAGATAGTTCTACAGACTGACCAGTTAAAAATGAAACAAAAATCCCTAAAACAACAAAATTTTTATATAAAAACATATATTTTTCTCTTTTTTTATTGACTATCTTAATACAAATCCTAAAAAAAATCTAAAAATTTATTTCCATTCTGGGTAGTGAATATGTTGAACGTGATTCACCAGATGGCCGCTTACGGGAAAACTTATAACAGCATAGTCTACACTTCTAACATAGCTATAGTACCAGTCTTCTCCTGATTTATGTGTGTCAACAAAATCTGGCGATCCAAGCAATCCTTCTATTTGGGCTTTATCTGACAAAATAGGTTTTATTTTGTCCCACTTTATTGATTCAGCCGGTGCAATGATGATAACAGGATCAAAGACAGGCTCAGGCTGCGGTTGTTTTTTAAATGGACCGATACAAGCATTCAATAATAAACTCATCATTAATACTAATAAAAACTGCCTGCTCATTATGGCTGATAGTCTGGATCAATCTTAATAACTAATATATCTTCTCCACCATTACCAAAGGAACTTGTATAGCCAATAATTAGCGGCTCTCCATTATCTCCTTTTCCACCACCCAGTGCTTTATCATCCATGCTCCCGCCAAAGGTCTGGGTGTAAATCTCATTCCCGCTGTCATCCACACTCACGATCCACATATCATATAGCCCCTGACCAAAAGACTCTGTAGACCCTGACACAATAAAACCACCTTGCATCTCTTGCACATAGCTCCCTGTCTCATTATAACTCCCACCAAAAATCCAACTATCTGCTTGGGTTCCATCATTATTGGCCTTCAAGATAAACAGATCGTCCCAGTTTCCATTTTGTTTCGCGCCAGCAACTGCGTACCCACCAGTAGAAAGTCCAGTTATAAAATTTCCAATTTCATTTAGACTATTACCATATTGAATTTGGCGAAACCACTCATCCGAGCCATTAGTGTTTATACCAGCAAGGATTAGGTCACTGTCTGGCGTGTCTGGGTGATTGTCTTGTCCAACGACAATATACTTAGGCACCTGAACCGGTGACTCTATTATAAATTGAGCCTTACCACCAGGCCCTCCACCATAGTGATTTTCCCATTGTTTCACACCGTTGTCATCTGTCTTTACCATATATACTGATGGTATCCTTCCGCTTTTTCCTACAGCAATAAAAAATGTACTGTCGTTCTCAATAGATTCAATTACACTGTTCCCATAGTCATTGCCGCTTGTCCCAAAAGTTTTAACCCACATTGTAGAGCCACTCGAGCAGTTACCATCTACATCATAGAGACAACTTTGGCCGCTACTATTTGTCTTAATCAGCCAAAGATCCATGTTCCCATCATCTGTAAACGACTTGGTAAATCCAGTGACAATATATCCACCATCTGAGGTCTGCATAATATCACGCCCGACATCATTCCCTATACCTCCATAGGTCCGAGACCATTCAGATAGTCCTACGTTATCAATTTTTAATATCCAGAGGTCAGAACCTCCAGAACCATAGGATGTTGTTGAGCCAACCAAAACATACCCGCCATCGTTTGTTTGCTGAATAGAATAGCCTCTCTCATTCTGTATACCTCCATAGTTCTTGATCATGGTGAATGGCATATTTGGCTGGACAATACTACTTTCACTAAAAAACCCCCATTGGTCTTCCACAATGACCTGGTAGTATTTTAATGGGTCGGTTATATTTAGAATCATAGAGTGCGTCGTGTCATTTCTGATTGTATTCGTTGAGAGAATTGTTTTTCCTGCCATATCATCGGCTGTTGATGAATATAGGTGATATTTTAAATAATCACTATCCGGGCTAGCAGACCATGCAAACCTAATAATACCATTATTATAGCTGGGTGGCTGGAAAGATGGTACAGTGGGATTACTATCTAAAACGCTATATCCAGTACTTGATACTGAGTATCCATAAACATCTGTTACAATTACAAAATACCATTTCTGCTGCGTAGGATCAAACTCAGTAGTGGTAAATACAGTATCTGATTGCTCTGTAATCTCACCGATCTCAAACATCTCACTACTATCTGAACTCTCAGACACAAATATCTTATAATTCTTAAAATCATCTTCTTTAGACTGTCTAAAACGTATCGTCATTAGACTAAGGCTATAGCTAATATTTTCTATCTCAACACTACTCGGAATAGATAGTGTATTATCAACTGTTAGACTTATCGTATTACTCTCAGCAGAGTTCCCACTCGCATCCTCAGCTATAGCATTAATCACATAGGTACCATTTTGAAGGTTAATTGTGTTCCAGTCAAATATATAAGGCTCTGCGGAAACGAGAAAACTGTCTAGGCTGTCATTAACAAAAAACTGTACAAATTCTATCTTATTATTATCAACGGCCTCACAGGTGATAGAGACAATTTCATTTACAATGCTACCACTTTCTGGTGATACAATTGTTACTTCAGGGGCAGTTTTATCACCTTTATCATCATCGCAAGACCAGAATATGATTAAGGAAATAAATATTGTTATCTTTCTCATGCTTAAAATATACATCAAGAAAAATTACAATATAGATATCTAGATATGATATGGGTTTGTTATTTTTTAAGACTCGTTTTGTAGTCTGTCATAGATAAATAAAGCAGAATCCATTGTGAAAGTATCAAGGCGCCCATAACCACGTATGACTGCTTCAACCTGTAAAGATAATCCTGACTGATAATAGTCGATTAAATGATCAAGATTGAAAATTTCTTCAGAGGCTATATTAAATTTTTCAACCCTATTAAATGAATTAATCACTGGCACAAGCTCAACATTTTTAATTTTGCTTAATGCACTAGAAAATTCATTAAACGCTAGGTTTCCATCGCCTTCCTCCTCACCAATCATAATATGAAGTTGGTGGTGGTCACTTAAAAACTTCAAAGCTTCAAGTTTCTGAATAAAACATTCTCTTTCAGAGACAGAATTTTTATTTCTGCATCCAACAAATATTAATAGAAATACTAAAAGAAAATTAAAAATTAAAAAGGAACGCAAAATTTATGCTCCTTGGCATATTTGGTCTAACACCAGCTGGGCGAGATGCAACGATTGACTTATTATCAAATAAGTTTTGTATCTTCGACTCAATCATAAAGTTTTGATTTATATCATATTTTAAAACAAGATC
>CAZYDX010000009.1:0-32540 GCA_964646455.1 uncultured bacterium
CTACCCAAACCCATTTAACCCTCAGGTTAATGTTGAGTATGAGATTCAGGATTCATATCAGGTTAGTATTGATGTTAGAGATCTTAAAGGTCAGCATATAAAAACAATAAACAAAACATTCCAGTCTAAGGGTAGACATAGTATGAATTGGAGAGGTGATAATGATTATGGCGAAAAGGTGTCTTCTGGATTATATTTCTTGACAATAAAAGCCGGGAATACAATAAAAACGGCTAAAATATTATTACTAGAATAATAATTTTTAGTAAAACCAAAGAGGAGTAGGCACATGAAATTTTTTAAAATAATTACATCTATATTTATTCTCTCAACTATGGTGTTCTCGCAGAATGCTACGCTATGTCCACCGAGATTTTTAGATGCATACTTTTACGATGAGGAGATCTATCTCGAGTGGAGTGAGCCAGACAGTTCAAACTTTGGAACAATACTATTTGACGAATGTTTTTTGAGCTGTTCTCTAGCTGTTGAGGCTGTTAATGTTGAGCATATAATTGATAATCAGAGTGGTGGTTGGTTTAGGACTTCAGCAGGTGATAGTGCGAACTGTGGTTCGGGAATGAACCCTTGTAATGATGATGGTGGCGAAGATACCTATTCTGCATATGCTGGTTATTCTGTTCAAGATACTGTGATCGATAGCCGCATGTATACCGATGTAATTGATTTATCTTCATATTCATCAGCTCATTTAGAATTTTATGAGGGCTATGGATATTATGCTGATGCTCATGATTCTAATATGGTTGAGATTTCTTCAGATGGAGGTACAACATGGGATTTATTACGATACTCTGATGCATTTGAGATTAGAGACACTGTCACATATCGTTTAATTGATATTTCTGCATATGCAGGCGAGCAGGTACACATTGGCTTTAGGTATAAGGATGACCTGGGCAATGGCGAGGCATGGTATATAGATGATATCCGTGTCTGGGGAGGAGATGGAACTGAGTCCAGTCTGTGTGGTACGTTTCAGAGTTATGAGATTTTAGTTGATGGCGTTTCAGCGGCTGTAACAACGGATCAATATTATTCTGTGACTGATCTTGAGAATGGTACCGAGTATTGTTTTGAGGTTGCTGCTGTATATGAGCAAGGGACTTCTGTGCCTTCATATGGTGAATGCGCTACGCCAATGGGGCCATTTTTAATGGACCCGTTAACAATAAACTTTCCTGAGATAAATGCCGGTGAGTATATGGAAAGAACTTCATACTTTATGAATTTCGACACGCTAGACCTTGATTTCAGTATTTTTGCATCACCGGTAGCTGATCTTGGCGTTTATCCAGACATGTTGGCAGAGAATTTTGAAGATGACGATATTTCTCAGACAATAATAGGCACAGTATTCAGTGATACGACTGTACTCGGAGATTTAATTTTTGGATGGTGGGGCGTCGGTGATACGTCGACAGCGACATCAACATACTTAGTCTATCCTAGGCCATTTGATCAGGGAGCAGGTGAAGCATTTGAGAACTTTGCTTTTATTAACGATGACGCTAATGGGGACGGTTTTGAGTTCAATACCTCAGATGCGGCCTTATTTTCCGATTTAATAGATGTTCCGGATCTTAGTTTTGGTCCCGTATATTTAATGGCTGATATATTCTTTCCTCAGCCTCAGGGACCTTGCCCTGTTGGCCATATCTACTCTGAAGAGGCCTGGATATCAATCACCACTGATGATGGAGAGAATTGGCAGCTGGTTGACTCGACGTTTACGACCGGTTGGAACTCTTGGGCATCGTATATATATAATATCACTCCAATGCTTGAGAGTGCAACGACCTTCAGAGTTGGCTTTTTCTATGATGATTGTGAAGGAAACTGGGCATATGGTGTTGGCGTAGATAATATAAAGGTTAAGCAGGGTGACGATTTTACATGGTTATCAATATCGCCATACAGAGGTCAGACAAGCTATTATGGAGGTATTAATGATACGGTGGCAATAACAATAGGTGCATACTCAACCTATGACGGGTTTGACGATGGTGAAGATGCTTACATATCCTATGGGGCAAACCTAGAGAATCTGGCTATTATGGAGATAAACACAGGCGTAGTAATGTCGACTGATGAGAACGTGCTTCCAGGTGTTTTTAAGCTCCATCAAAATTATCCTAATCCTTTTAACCCAGAGACGATGATACAATTTGATGTTCCTCATAGTACTGATCTAACTATTAGTGTCTATGACTTACTGGGTCGAAGGGTTAAGACACTGGTAAAAGATAATTTAGATATTGGTTCATATAATGTAAAATGGGACGGATCATCTGATGCGGGTGAAATGCTTCCATCTGGCATGTATTTTTATGAGCTTCACAGCTCAAAATTTCATTCAGTTAAGAAACTCATTCTTGTTAAATAGTTTACTTTGTATATTGAGGATATGTTTATAATTTTTTAAATAAAATGTATAAAATGTTTATAATTAATATGCAGCTTAAAAAGGTTGTTTTTGCTATTTTTATAGGTGTGGTCATAGTTCAGGCTGGAACTACCGGGAAGTTGGCTGGTAAGGTGACTATAAAAGATAGTGGTGAGCCAATGATTGGTGCAAATGTGTTGATAAATGACACTGATCTAGGAACTGCTACAGATGCTGATGGTAATTATTATATATTGCAGGTTCCTCCTGGAACTTATTCGATTAGATTCACAATGATAGGATATCAGGACCTGTTAATGAATGACGTTAGGATTCAGGTTGATCTGACGACCACTATAAATGCTGAATTATCTGAAAGTGTTATTGGCATGAGCGAGGTAGTGGTCCAGGCAAATAGGCCTATGATTCAGACTGATGTCACCTACTCTCAGGCCAATATCAGTGCTGAAGAGGTTGAGATGCTTCCTGTCGAAGAGTTCGAGGATGTGATTGCATTGCAGGCCGGTGTGGTTAACTCTAATGGCGAGATTCATGTCCGTGGTGGTCGTGGTGGTGAGATCGCCTATATGGTGGATGGGATTACTGTTACTGATCCGTTTAACTCAGGTGTCTCCGTTGAAATTGAGAATAATGCAATCCAAGAGCTCCAGTTTATAAGTGGGACATTTAACGCTGAGTATGGACAGGCTATGTCAGGCATTGTTAATATTGTTACAAAAGATGGTAGCTATAGTAAATATCTCGGTAGCGTTAGCTATAATAGCGGTAGCTATCTGTCAAGCGATAGTGACCTGTTCCCGCAAATAAGTAAATTTAATTTGAATGGAATCTCTGATATTAAGGGGAATATAGAGGGCCCAATTTTACCAAATAAACTATCATTCTTTGCTTCTGGAAGATTTAAAAGAAATGATGGCTATCTTTATGGACAAAGGATTTTTCATCCGAACACCTTTATCTGGGACCCAGAGGGTAATAATTTTGTCGTTAATGAAGACGTTGGTATTGGTGATGGGTATGTTCCTAGCTGGGATCAAGACGTTCCTGCTTATATTGATAGCCTTAGAGACGCGGACGCTTTTGACTGGGTTTCCATGAACTGGAACGAGCAGATAACGGCACAGATTAAACTCAGCTGGAGAGTAACTCCGCGAATAAAAATGAGTTTTAACAGAATGTTCAGTGATAATAGAAGCCAATACTACTCACATTTATATAAGTGGAACCCTGATGGGAGAAGTAATTATTTCAATACTAGAATTGGTAACCTTTTTAGGATGGACCTATCTCTTAGTCAGTCAACTTTTGCCAATATAATGCTTTCGCAGTCGACCAATCACTACAGAAACCACCTAAGCGATGATCCTAAATTTTATCATGAGCTAGACTTTGAGTTCTCTGATGATGGCGGAGAGGGGGGATGGTTCTCTGAGAGACCTCAGCTAGATACTAATATATATTATGTTAATCCCACTATTTATGATTATACGCCCGTAAATAATTATTATGCTGGTGGACAGTCTATGGGAGCCTATAATAGAAAATCTGTTGTAAATACGTTTAAAGCGGAGCTAACAAGTCAGTTAAATGCCAAACACCAGTTTAAAACAGGTTTTGAGTACAGAGTAACAAATATTACTCTTACAGATATCGAGGTACAGCTTTCTGAGTATACAGATCTTACTCCGACATATCAAAATCCATTAAAATCTCCTAATAACGATACATATGGTAAGGACGGTCGTAATCCACGGGAGATCTCTTTTTATGTTCAGGATAAGATGGAGGCCGATAATATTGTTGCAAATTTTGGTCTTAGGTATGACTTTTTTGATCCGCAGTGGAAGACTGTTAATGATTTGAGAGATCCAAATCATAGGGTTCCTCTAAAGCCTATCAATCAGTATTTTGATTTAAATGGAGATGGGGAGATATCAGAGGATGAAATGAGTTTTGGAAATATGAAGACTGATGAGGATAGACTATTATCCAATGAGTATGGAGACCCATGGTATGAGGATGTGAAACCAAAAACACAATTAAGTCCTAGGTTCGCTCTGGCATTTCCAATTACGGATAAAGGCTATCTGCATTTTTCTTATGGACACTTTTTTCAAAATCCTGGGTTTAGCTATCTATATACAAATCCTGAGTTTGAGGTACCGCCTAGCTCTGGAGTTGGCACGACAATGGGAAATGCTGATATGAAACCACAGAGAACCACACAGTACGAGGTCGGATTCTCTCAGCAGTTTGGGCAAGACCTCGGTGTTGAGGTTACAGGATATTTTAAGGACATCCGAAACCTAAACTCTACCAAAATAGTTCAGTCTTTTGTTGCTGGCGACAGATATGGACTCTATATAAATAAAGACTATGCTAATTCAAGGGGTATCACTGTTGCTATTTCAAAAAGGCCTAGCGGATCTTTCTCTGGAAATGTTGATTATACCTATAGTATATCTGAGGGAAATGCCTCTGATCCTGCGGCAGCATTTTACGATGAACAGGCTAATATTGAACCCGAAAAAGTTTTAGTCCCATTAGATTGGGACCAACGTCATACTCTGAACGCATCTATGACCTATCACCCAATAAAAAATGCTGGTATAAGTATGGTTTTTTCCTATGGTAGCGGCCTTCCTTATACAACTGAATATGTTGGTGTTCGTACTTCTTTTGAGAATAATGCCAGAGAGCCAGCTACTTATAATGTAGATATGAGGAGCTACTACAACTTTATGTTACTTAATAGGTATCAGGTATCTGCGCATATAAATGTGTATAATCTTTTTGATATTCGTAATGAGCTGGTTGTTTACAATGATACTGGTCGCTCAAACTATACTCTTTTGTCAACCTATACTCCACAGATAAGTGGACCAGGGTTCAATACGCTTGACGAATACCTAATCCGTCCAGATTTTTATTCTAGTCCTAGGCAAGTAAAGATAGGGTTTAGCATTAGCTTAAAGTAGTATGCAAAATTATTTGGCAATATTAATAATTTTTACTTCTTTATTTTCTCAAGAAGTAAATCGGAAAAAAATTATCTCTGAACCTCCTGAGAGGAACACGCCTAAAGAAAGTGCTGTAATTGACAGAAAATATTCTGATCATACAGGAAACAGGATCATGAATAGGTTTTATAATTTTGGTGGTATTGGTGATGGAGGTGGACAATTCTCAGGGATCTATCCAATAGGCTCTGGAAATTCCTATTTCTATGAGTTCACTCCTGTCATAGCTGCGAGTGTTGTTGATTCTAGTGGTAATAGAAAGCATATTGTTTCGGATGGTGCTATTGGCCTCAGAGATATGTCTCCATTTGGATACCAGTGGGGGTTTGAACCTCAGCCAGGATATGCCAACCCAAATCAAGATTATATGGCGATTAATACAATCCCAAATTCTTGGCCGGAGAGTTGGCCAGATAGAGCAGAAGACTGGAACGGCTACTGGAACGGAGCATATGGGAAATATGTTCGTGCTGACCAAGAGAGTTACTATGTCATGGATGATCAGTTCAATGATGAATTTTTTTATTTTCCGTTTACTAGTTCTGCTGAAGACAGCGCCAAGCGTGGATTGGGAATAAAACTTGATACTCGTATTTACCAGTGGAATCATCCTGCTGCAGAAGATATTATTATTATCACGTACCTTATTGAGAATGTAAGTGATAAAACATTAGACAGCGTCGTTTTTGGTATGTATGGGGATGCTGATATTGGAAGTACAAACGGTGATTTCTCAGATGATGATGCCTATTTTGATGTTGACAATGATATTGTTTACCAGTGGGATCATGATGGCTGGAGTTCTGCAAATGGGGGATTTGTGCCTGCATATTTCGGTTGGGCATTTTTAGAGTCACCAGGAAATCCTAATGACGGAATTGATAATGATGGAGATGGAATGATTGATGAGAGTCAGTTTGATGGAATCGATAATGATGGTGACTGGTTAATAGATAGGGATGACATCGGAGCTGATGGTCTTGGAACATATCACTTGGAATATACCGGTCCTGATGAGGATGGCACAGAGGGCAATGGTATACCCGATTTGGGTGAGCCAAACTTTGAGACTACGGACAATGACGAGTCTGATCAGATCGGGCTAACCAGTTTTTATTCTGCAACCTATCCGAGTATAAGACCGGATAATGATGAGGTAATGTGGGGCCAGCTAAAGCCTGGTGTTTTTCAGGTTCCAAATCAGAATGTTGACCAGACTTTTCTTTATGGATCAGCATATATAACACTTCAACCAAAAGAAAAGAAAAAATTTGCTATTGCCATGGTATTTGGTAACGATATGGCTGATATACTGCGGAATACTAATACAATGCAAAACATCTATGACAATGACTATAGCTTTGCAAAGCCTCCTCTTAAGCCTTTGGTAACGGTGGTGCCGGGTGATAGAAAGGTTACGTTGTATTGGGATGATTTTGCGGAAAAATCAATGGACCCTGTTTATGGGATGGATTTTGAAGGCTACCGTGTCTATAGAAGCACAGACGCTGGTTTTATCGATTCTTATACAGTGACAGACGCTTATGGGAATATTACTTTTAAGAAACCTCTTGTGATTTACGATATTCCAGACAGTCTAAGGGGACCTCATCCTGTTGGATTCAATGGTGTACAGTTTGATATGGGTGAGGATAGTGGTTTAAAATATTCGTATGTTGATTCAGCGGGTGTGGTTAACGGGCAAAAATATTATTATGCAGTTACTGCGTATGATAAGGGATATGATATAGACTTTTTTGAACTTGGTTTTAGTGAGAGTGAGAATCTTCAGCCTATAGCGCCATCAGAATGTTCAATTGTCTTAGATCTTGATCTAAAAGGAAATGTTGTTCAACTAAGTCAAAATGCTGGTATTGCTGTGCCTAATTCGGTCGTAGCAGGATATGTGCCGCCAAACACTATGGATGACCCTGATCAGAAGTTCGTTAGTCATTTGCAAGGTCATGGTACTGGTAATATGAGCATAGACGTGGTAGATGCTTATGCAATTTTAGATAACCACACCTATCATATTGTTTTTAATACCCTCCAATCAGAAGATGTTGTTTTTAGTGTTTTAAGTGATCATGAGATTACAGAGTCAGTAGTAATATCGGATAGTAGTGCGAAACTTGATCGAGATCATATAGATACCTCTTCCGTAATTCTGAGTTCTTTAGATGGTAGCGTGGACTATATTTTTGGGACAGATTATACCGTTGATCCTGGTTCTGGAATTTTTACTGCATATAATTCTGGATTATTGTCAGCTGGACAGGCAGATATATCCTATAAATATTTTCCTCTATATCAAAGTTCAAAAATGAATAATGAGATAAGCAATCCAATATTTGATGGGATGAGGATAAAATTGCAAAATCATATTGTAGGCGTAAACTATGACTCTACCGGTTGGCTGATTGGAGAGACAAATTATAGGCAAGAGATTACCGCGCAGAGACTATACCCAGCAGATTTCCATTTAATTTTTGAGGGGAATATCGGAGATTCAGTCACCCAGTGTACTCGTGATGTCAGTACTCCTTTTAGAGTAAAAAATATTACAGATAATGACTACCCTGATTTTAGAATATTTGACTATGATCGTGATGATGTATGGGATCCAGATGAGCCTATATTGATACAGCCATATGAGGGTAATGCGCAGCAAGCACCATATATGTTTATAAGGTTTTACCAGGATTCTTTGGATATTACAGCAACCGTTACTATTGATACGGTTATAACTGACACAGATACAACTGACACAGATACAACCTATACAGAGGTAGTGACATATGACACAGCATTTGTAGACATAGTCCACGTGAAGGCGGGAGACGAATACAGGCTTGCTACATACCGACCTTTTTCGAAG
The DNA here is from genome assembly GCA_964646455.1 of uncultured bacterium. Classification (GTDB taxonomy): domain Bacteria; phylum Fidelibacterota; class Marinisomatia; order Marinisomatales; family UBA1611; genus TMED80. The sequence continues at coordinate 8,327 of CAZYDX010000009.1, forward strand.
GATGATATTTACGAGTTTACATCTACCCAATCAAGGGTCAACAGTGACTCAGCAAAAATGCAGTTAAGTCATATTGCAGTTGTTCCAAATCCTTATGTTGTTGCCGCTTCATGGGAGCCAAGACACGTATTTACCTCAGGCCGCGGACCAAGGAAATTAGATTTTATTAACCTTCCTAATCAGTGTACGATAAAGATATTTACCTTGTCTGGTTATTTAGTAGATACGATTGAACATCTATCTGGATTTGAGAGTGGTGCAGCGTCTTGGGATTTGTTAAGTAAGGATGGTCTAGAGATTGCCTATGGGGTGTATCTCTATCATATTGATGCTCCTGGAATTGGTGAAACAACCGGGAAGTTTGCGGTAATCAAATGAAATATCTATCAGGACTTATAATAAATTTTATATTTGTAAGTGCTATATTGTCTCAGACAAATGTGGCAACGACGGCGGCTTCTTTTTTAGAGATTGGATCAGGTGCCAAGTCTCTATCAATGGGCGGAGCATTTGTTTCTATAGCAAATGATGTGAGTGCCCTCTATTGGAATCCTGCAGGTATTGTTAATATAAAAAGGCCTTCGGTTCAGTTTTATCATTCACCTTGGTTAGTTGAAACAGAGTACTATTATGGCGGTGTTGTCATACCATTATCTTCTGCTGATGCTATTGGATTTTCTTATACTTCTATTGGTATGGAAGAGATGATGGTCAGAACAGTTGAGATGCCCGAAGGAACAGGTGAGAAATTTGACGCTAGTAATCTTGCAATGGGTATAGCTTATTCAAGGAGGTTAACAGATCAGTTTTCGTTTGGTATACAATACAAGTATGTACAAGAAAAAATCTGGCAAATGAAAGCCAGCGCTAGCTCATTTGATATCGGTACACTTTTTCGTACTATTCGCGGAATGAGAATTGGTATGAGTATTTCAAATTTTGGTGATAAAATGGGTATGGATGGAATTAATACGGCCATAGACCATGATGTTGATGAAACTATTTACGGTAATAATGACAAAATAGATGGTCACATGGATGCAGCAAAATGGCCGATGCCTTTACTATTTCGTTTTGGGATAAGCAAAGACTATACTTTTTCCAAAATTCACAGGCTTACAATATCTGGAGATGCCAACCATCCAAATAACAATGTTGAGTATATAAATGCCGGCCTTGAATATTCCTATAATGATTTAGCATCATTAAGGGTTGGTCAGTCTGACCTTTTTATGAAGGATGCTGAGCAAGGACTGTGTTATGGCGCTGGCGTTAATTATAAAATTCCAAGAGGACCGAGAGTGCGTTTTGATTATGTAGTAAGATCTTTTGGTGTGTTTAAAACGATATCTGGATTTTCTATCGATATGACATTTTAAACAATTTAATTTTGGGAAAAGTATATGAGTAGACTGGTATTTACATTATTTATATTTTTTTATTTTTCATCTGACATTTTAGCCTGCCGAATCTGGGCGGTGATTTCAAAGAGTGATCTTAGTTTAAATATGGTCAATCAGCAAGATTTTGATTTTGTTAGCTCTCAGCTAGATGCATTTTTTGACCAGAGTCAGTATAATCAAAATGGTTGGGCAGTAATCCGGTATGGGATGGGCCAGGATTCTATTGATGATACTGTTTTTCGTTCTGAATTACCTGCGAACCAAGATTCTCTGAATTATTGGTCAACTATGAATGGAATATTTAATCAACAGTCAGAGAATATAGCTATTGCTCATATTAGAGCTGCAACTTCTGGAGCTAGCTCGATTCCTAACCCTCATCCTTGGATATTTGAATCTGGTCAAACTTATTCTTTTGTCCATAATGGAGGGGCATCAAAAGAACTTCTCTATGATTTGATTACAAATAATGGTTTGGATGAATCTTGGCTCGAGCAACATCCGCCCCAAACTTTTGGAGATGGCGACTGGAGGGACAATGGCTGGAGTTCAGTTGTTGATTCAGAGCTTATTATGCTATTAATAATGAAACAGATTGATATTTTTGATGATGTCTTAACTGGTTTAGAGTCAGCTATATATTTGATGATTGAGGCAGGTATTAGTCCTTATATGCTTAACCTTGTTTTTTCTGACTCAGAGTCCTTGTTTATATATGGTGGAAATAGTGGGCTAAAATTTATTGAGTCTGAGTCGTTTTATTCTGTAATGAGTAGTCCTCCTGTAAATAGCTCTTCTGATAGCTGGGAATCAATTGCATATGGCGAGCTTGTTGTATTAAAAAAAGATGGGATTACCCGTCACCAAGCATTTGGTGTTATGCAAAATAATGAGCCAGAGATAACTGTCCCACAATATCCAGAGTTATACTCAGCGTATCCGAACCCATTTAATGGTCAGGTAGTTATCCCATTCAAAATTCCCAACAAAAATAAAACTTTAATATCTATTTTTAATATTGCGGGGAATAATGTTTACAATAAATATTTATCAACAAAAGAAAAAGAAACTGGAAAAATTATTTGGAGACCAGAAGGTAATGCTGGTTATATGTTGCCAAGTGGTGTTTATGTAATAAAGATGATTTCAGACGAGATTACAAATACCTCAAAGATAATGTTTATTAAATAATATTTTTTTTGTAATATCGCCGGATTTAACCGAAGCTTTTTATATAAAAATTAGGAGCCATTCTCTTGCCAAAAACAAAAACTAATACAAAGCCAAAACCAAAGGCTAATTCAAAAAAAGAAAAAGTAGATCCAAAACAAATAGAAAAAGAAGTTAAAGCTATCTCCAATGGAGAAAAAAAAGCTGCAAAAAAAGAGCCTGCAGCAAAATCAAAAAAAGCTAGTAAGGTATCTAGCGGTAGTATCAGCATGTATCTGGCTGAGATTGGAAAATATAATCCCTTGCCACCGGAGCGGGAGGTTGAGCTCGCGATTCGTATACAAAAAAATGATGAATTAGCGATGAAAGAGTTGGTCGAGGCTAACCTACGTTTTGTCGTTTCTGTAGCAAAAAAATATCAGGGTAATGGGCTTTCGCTGGCAGATATTATTAATGAAGGAAACCTTGGGCTAATTAAAGCAGCAAAGCGTTTTGACCATACCAGGGGATTTAAATTTATTTCTTACGCTGTATGGTGGATTCGTCAGTCAATTTTACAAGCTCTAGCAGAGCAGTCAAGGCTCATTCGCTTACCTCTCAATCGTGTTGGAACGATCACTAAAATTACTCGTGCTGCAGAAAAACTTGAGGCAGAAGTAGAGAGACAACCTAAAGGAGATGAGATCGGGAACCAGTTAGAGATGAGCGGCGATGAGGTACTTATGGCTATGCAATATTCAAGAAGGCACAGTTCACTTCATTCTCCTTTTCAGGATGGTGAAAATAGTAGTCTCTTAGATATCATTGAAGATGACCAGGCTGAAGAGCCAGAAGCAAATATTATGCGAGAGTCTATGTCTGAGGAAGTAACAGGAGCTTTAGAAACACTATCTGGGCGAGAGAGATCGGTTCTAGAAATGTATTTTGGTATTAACCGTGACAGTGCAATGACTCTCAATGAGATTGGCGAAGAGTTTGATCTTACCAGAGAGAGAGTCAGACAGATTAAAGAAAAAGCAATTCAGAGACTAAGACATCGATCTAGAAGTAAGAGCCTTAGAAGGTATCTTGGTTAGGTATTTATTTAAAAAAAGGAGCACTAGCTCCTTTTTTTTTTAGGAAATTATTGATTTATATTAGACTATTATACAAAGAATGATAAATAGTCTTTATTAGTCTTATTATTTTAATTTCCAAAGTTAACAAAGGGCTAGATCGTGAAGAAAATTACCTTTACCCTATTATTATTAGCATCTATACAATCGGAACAAAAAAATAATCATTCAACACCAGATCGAACTGTTGATATCCACCATAGTATAATTGATATTAGAATAGATTTTCTATCAGAAAAAGTTATTGGAAAGGTCTCACACACTTTTAGTCCACTTGGTTCCTCAGTATCTAATCTAGATCTTGATGCTGAGGATATGATCATCAGAAGGGTAAGACTCGGAGATAAAGATATACCTTTTTTCCAGAGCGAGGAGAAGTTGCATATGGATCTGGTGAAGTCATTCAGATGGGAAGATACTTTAACTGTAGTTATAAACTATACAGCTAAACCAAGAACAGGACTTTACTTTTTTAAGCCAGACTCATCCTATCCAGATAGAAAGATCCAGGCGTGGACACAGGGGGAAGAGACTGATAACCACCACTGGGTACCTCTTTATGATTACCCAAACGATAGAGCTACATTCGAGTGTAAGCTAACCGTTGATAAGGATTTTACAGCTATTTCTAATGGGGAACTTATTTCCAAAACTGATAATTCAGATGGAACCCATACTTTTCATTGGAAAGAAAATTATGCGATGGTCAGTTATCTTATTTCCTTTGCGGTTGGTGACTATGTAAAGGTTGAGGATAAATATAAAAAAGTGCCTGTCAATTATTGGGTTTATCCAGAAAATAAAAAAGAGGCTTTTCGCTCATTTGGTAAAACTCCAGATATGTTAGAGTATTTTAATAAAATTACTGGTGTTGATTATCCATTTGAAAAATATGACCAGGTCATTATTTCAGATTTTATGTGGGGAGGGATGGAGAATATCACGCTCACACATAACACAGACCGAACTATGCATGACTCTAGGGCTCAGCCAGATCATAGTAGTGATGGACTTGTTGCTCATGAATTAGCCCATCAGTGGTATGGGGACATGTTGACCACCAGAAACTGGTCTCATATATGGCTTAATGAAGGCTTTGCAACATTCTTTTCTCGGTTATACCTCACTGAAGACAGAGGTAAGGACGACGGTGACTATATAAGGCTCGGTGAAATCCGCGGATATTTCAAGGCAGATAGTGCAAAAAGAAGGCCAACAGTAGACTTTAATTATGTTGAACCTTTTGAACTATTTAGTAGTCACGTATACGCAAAAGGAAGTTTAATTCTAAATATGCTCAGAGATGTACTTGGAGAGCAAGGTTTTTGGAAGTCAATTCAACACTATACAAAACAAAATAAAATGAAAAATGTTGAGACCATGGATTTAAAAAAATCTATTGAGGTCACGACAGGTCAAAACCTTGATTGGTTTTTCAAGCAATGGGTTTACGAGCCAGGCTATCCTGAGTATGAGGTTTCGTGGACCCACAATCATAGAAAAAAACAATTATTGGTTCATGTGAAACAAACTCAAAATTTAAAAAATACAAATATTTTTCAGATGCCAATAACCTTAATGATTGATAACGGGGAATTTATCGAGCATACTATCTGGGTTGATGGAAAAGACACCGTATTCGATATTCCTTGTATTAATAGACCAAAGATGGTGGTATTTAACTCAGGAATGAAAGTACCGTGTAAACTTAAAATGGAAAAATCCGTAGCTGATTTAAAATATCAATTGATTAATTCTTCTAACGCACTTGATAGGATCTGGGCTGCGCATGAACTATCGAACAAGAAGGGTAGAAAGATAGTAGAGTATATTCTATTGGATGCAATTAAGAGTGACCCTTTTTGGGGAGTCAGAAAAGAAGCATGCATTGCTTATGGGAAGCTTAGGCCAAAGGTCAGCTCTACTGATTATTCTTGGATTGAAAATGAAAAAGATAATAGAGTCAAAAGGTCATTTATTAATATTTTAAAGTATAGCATCGGTGATTCTGATATTAGTGATTTTTTACAAAACATAATTATATCGGATACAAGTTATTATGCAATTGCAGATGCTTTCCGAATTCTGTCTGTTGTTGATTCTTCAAGTGCAAAAAAATACGTTGAAGGACTATTGAATACAGAATCTCATAATGATATTATTAGGCGATCAGCACTTTTTTATTTTGGGCAAGTGAGGAGTAGATATAATTATAATCGTTTAAAAGAGCTTGCAAAATATGGAAATTTCAGTTGGGCATCCAGGCCGACAATAATATCTGAACTTGGGAAACATCAAAAATATAGACCAAATACTTTAGAGCTTATATTGCCCTACCTTCAAGATAATGATCGTTTTGTTCGTATGGCTGTTATTTCTCAAATCGGGTTGCATGGAAATACATCGCACTATGACCTTCTTGATAGTGTTGTTGGTATTGATCCAGTACTATCAATCAATGTTCGAAAGGCGAAAGAGAATATAATTTCTCGGCAAAATAAAAAAATAAAAAAATCTGGTGGGAATACAATAGAAGAATTGAATAAAAAAATTAATGAAATAAAAAATATTTTACAAAACTAATGAGTGGTTATTCAATTTGGCTTACGCTTGAGAAAGATAGTAGATCAAGTTATCGTGATGTTATCTTAAAATTATCCAAACGATTTAAGTTTCCATCCTTTGAACCTCATTGCACTATCTATGGTAGACTGGATATTGATCTAGATAATATTAAGCATGTAATTGCTGATCTTGTAAAAACAAGAAATCAGTTCTCGACAACTGTTAAAAGACTAAAAAGTGGAAAATCGAAATGGAAATCTCTATATCTTTCGATAAAAAATAATGAAGAAATGAATTCTCTTTATAGTAAATGTAAAAAAAAGTTTGGTTCATCAAGAAAATATGCTTTTGATCCACATCTAAGTATTGCATACGGTTTATATGATCCTGAGTCTATTCACAATGCCACAAAAAATATTATAATCCCTAAATATTTAGCTTTTTCAGGTATAGCAATAGTAAAAACAGATGAAAGTATTACACAATGGGAGACAGTATTCCAGAGGAAATTTGGGGAGGGTTAATTTCTTAAATAAAACGATAATCAGAGGTAAATTGATATAATTAAAATATTGAAGGAGAATAGATAACATGAGATATAGAATTTTTTTAATATCTTTTTTAATTGCTATGATAGGTATAGGATGCAGTGTTTCTAATGCCAAAGAGGCTAATATTGACCTCCCAACTATTATGTGTGGTATGTGTGAAACGAATATTACAAATGCTATTTCTGATATGGAGGGAATAATAAAAGTAGCTGTTGATATAGAAAAAAAAATAGGTAAGGTTATTTTTGATGCGGATAAAATTAGTCTGGCTGAAATTGAAGCAAAAATAGCTAATACAGGATACAAGGCAAATAATACTGTAGCTGATAAGTCTGCATATGATAAACTACCTCGTTGCTGCAAGATAGACGGCTAAAAACTTCATTTAAATAATGTTTGGTAGTTATACCAAACTTTTTCAAATTACAGGTGTAATCCGAAGTTACAACCCATTATGATAAGACAATTAATTCGGCTACTGCTATGTATCATATTAGCAGGAGGGATTCATATCTCCTCTTCAGGAGAAGTGTATCTAGGTGAATCTTTATCAGCCCAGTCAAAGAAAAAGAAAAAGAAAAAGAAAAAGTCTTCAAAAAAGAAGAAATCTTCAAAAAAGAAGAAATCTTCAAAAAAGAAGAAATCTTCAAAAAAGAAAAAATCCTCAAAAAAGAAGAAATCTCAGCCTGCGGTAGCGAAAAGCCCTCCGATAATAAATAAAGGTCCACAAATTAATGTAGCAGCATATGCTGATGAACTCTATCAATTAACAGGCCAGCTAGAAGCATCTAATAAGGAAATGGCGAAGGCTACTAGGTATATATATAATGAAAAGCCAAAAAAGAAATTAAAAAGTATTGAAAGTTTACCATTCTTTTCTACAGGTGATTATGAGACAGATGCTCAAAATAATCCGCATAACATTTATATCCAAAGGCAGCTTGGCCTACATTATGAATCTATTAGTAATTGGGAGGGAGCTAAAGATATATACCTGAGGCAAATAAAAAAACATCCTGCGAATCCTGATGCTCATTTTTACTTGGGATCATTTTTTGCAATGCTTGGTGAATATGAAAAAGCCAGACAATCTTTTGAAGAGGCTCTAGAGCTTGACCCAGATCACAAAGGTACTATTGATGCCATGGCCATGTATACAAATAATCCTGAGCAGAAGGCTCTAAGTAGTCAAATATTAGGTATGTCATCTGAAAGAGTACCTGATGGTCCTGCACAAAAGATTACAATCATTAGACAAAGACTTATTGAGGGTAATTACACTGATGCGCTTCGCTTATCTGAAGAAGGACACAAGAATTTTCCAACTCACAATGGGTTTTTGCAGTTAATTGGAGAGACACAATTATCGATGGGTAATGTTGAGGATGCTAAGTCAGCTTTCCAGCGTTCTATAAAACTAAACGCAGAGGACAAGCAGTCACATGTTTCTTTAGCAAATCTTTATTTTGATATTGGTAAATATGTATATGCTGCTCTATCATTTAGTGATGTAATCTACCTTGACCCTGAAGATACTGACTCAAGATATATGCAAGGCCTTAGTTATTTTAAAGCCCAAGAATGGGGCAGAGCTGCAGCATCTTGGGAAGATCTTTTACATTATAAACTTGATAATGAAGTAGTTAGAATTTTATTACCACAGACATATTATATCTTAGCGATAGAATATAATCGATTAGGAAATCCAGCAATGGGGAGGCAATCATTTAAAAATGCACTGTCTGTAAACCAAAATACAGGTCAATGGCTTGCAAGTTCTATGTCTACGCTTGGTGGTTACTATCGTGACAAAAGAATGTTTCGAGAATCTCTAGCTGCATACCAAGAGGTTATAGAGCTTAATCCGAAAAATGCAGAGGCATATTTGGGGATTGGTCTTACATATTGGAATATGGATGAGAAGGATCTGGCTCGCAGTTCTTGGAAAAAGAGTATGAGTATCAAACCAGAGAATAATGAGTCTCAGGGTTGGTTAATACTCTCTGAACAAGGGTCATAATCTGTAATAATAGCAACTTCTAAGCTTATGATAAAATCGATTGTTTTTTTCATTTCAATCATAAGTTTTTCTTTTGCAATAGATAATAATGGAGACTCCTTGGTAATGGAAGGAGTTAGATCATTTTATAATTATGAGTTTGATCGGTCAATTGATATTCTAAATGAAGCCCGATTGCAGTATCCGGATCATCCTGGGGTGCATTTTATATGGTCTTCTTCAAAATATTATATTAGTCAGGGGGTAGATCCAGTTCATGCCACCTATGATACTTTAGATAAAGTTCTTAATCAGATTGAACCTATCTACAAGCGTTTTGTGGAAGAAGAACCAGACAATAATGAATATAAGCTTTATTTAGGATCAACAAGAGGTCTCAAAGCTCGCTCAAGCCTCGGTAATAAAGATTGGATATCTGTCCTTGTCCAAGCATATAGAGGGTTTTCAATTATTGAAAAGGTGGCCGAAGAAGATCCTGAATTAACAGATGCTCAATTGCCTATTGGTATCGTTGAATACTATGCAAGTGTCAGCAATATTTTTATTCGTTGGGCAGTAAATCTATATGGACTAGATTCATCAAAAGAATTGGCTTTAGAGAAAATTTCTAATGCCGCAAAAAATAGTAAGTGGGCATGGATAGAAGCTTCAGGTATCATATCATTTATATACTTATGGCTTGAAGATATGCCTTATGAGGCTATTCCATACACAAATAGACTATCTAATGAATTTCCTAACAATTTTTATTTTAATATTCTTTATCTGGAGTCTTTGATAAAGACAAATATGCTTACCGATGCTAGGAGCTTGACTAAAGAATTAGATAAAAAATATGAAACGCTGACAAGACGTCAGAAAAATTGGTATGGTCCATATCTTGATTATGAAAAAGCGTTACTACTATTTTTCGAAAATAATTATTTAAAAGCTCTGCCACTAATCGATAGCGCAATAGATAATTATTCTGGTGAGCTTGATATCATACTAGGTAACTTATTTTTGCTAAAGGCTAAAATATTAGATATTCAAGGAAATCGTAGAGAATCTGTTAAGTATTACAATAAGTGCATTGACCTAGATAATTTCTCATCTGCAATGGCGGAGTCAAATAAATATTTAAGTGTCCCATATACAGGAAAAAGAATAAGTGAATAATAATATTCAAGAGTACTGCTCGAATTTAACCAACTATCAAAGATTGAGTACTCGGTTGGTCATGGTTGGTGATGTTTCCATTGGCGGAGACAATCCAATTTGTATCCAGTCTATGACGACAACTGAGACAATGGATACAAAGAAAACAATAACGCAGTCAGTTAGAATGATAGAGGCAGGTTGTGAGATTGTACGAATAACTGCACCAAGCCTTAAAGAAGCAAAAAATTTAAAATTAATACATCAAGGACTAAGGCAACTTGGTTATAAAACCCCATTGGTTGCAGATATACATTTTACACCAAATGCAGCAGAAGAAGCTGCGAGGATAGTGGAGAAAGTTAGGATTAACCCAGGTAACTATGCGGATAGAAAAAGATTTGAATTATATGATTATTCTGACAAAGATTATCAAAATGAGCTAGATAGAATAAAAGAACGATTTACACCATTAGTCAAGATATGTAAAGAGTATGGTACTGCAATGCGTATAGGTACAAATCATGGCTCACTATCTGATCGTATACTCAGTCGTTATGGAGATACTCCATTAGGCATGGTTGAGTCTGCCATGGAATTTATTAGAATCTGCGAGTATTGGAACTATTCTGATATTATACTGTCTATGAAAGCTAGCAATACTCAGGTTATGGTTCAGGCTTATAGGCTATTGGTAAAAAAAATGGCTGATGAAAGCATGAACTATCCGCTTCATCTTGGAGTGACTGAGGCTGGCGATGGAGAAGATGGAAGAATAAAGTCGTCAGTGGGTATTGGTACACTTCTAGAGGATGGAATTGGCGATACAATAAGAGTGTCATTAACCGAGGAGCCAGAAAATGAAATCCCAGTAGCAAAAGCTTTGGCCCAGCGCTATGAAAAAGGATTCAATATAGACCCTTTAGAGAAAATTATTTCTTTGCCCTATAATCCATTTTTTCATTCAAGAAGAAATACAATCAAAATAAATAATATAGGGGCTGATGATGTTCCTAGAGTAATTGCGAACCTATCAAATTTTCGTATTATAAAACATGAGGATTTGACTCCATTTGGTTATATATATTCAAATGATCAAGATAAGTGGCATCTCTCGGATCAGGCAGTCGACTACATTTATACCGGAAATAATAAAATAGATTTTGAATTACCGGGAACGTTATCGATAATTCAGGACTATATGACGTGGGATAAAAAAGAGAATAATTTTCCAATTTTTGAAATTAATAATTTCAAAAATACCTTAGAAAGATCAGATGTTTTAAATTTTTTAATAATTGAAGAAAATATTTTTTCGGATGAATTATTTGAATTAATAGTTAATGATAGAACATTGGTTTTAATACTAAAAAATCTTGATAGTCATAGTCTAATGGCACAAAGAAAGTTTATTATAGATATGATGAATAAAGGAGTTAATAATCCTGTTATCATCTATAGATCTTATGATTATAATTCCACAATGGAGTTTCAATTATATAGTGCAACTGATATAGGCTCTTTGCTTATTGATGGACTATCAGACGGAGTATGGATGGACTATGGCTCTGAGCATGGGATTGCAAATCAGACAGCATTTGGTATTTTGCAGGCAACCAGATTGCGCATCTCAAAAACAGAATATATTTCCTGTCCATCTTGCGGAAGGACATTGTTTGATCTTCAAGAGACCACGAGTAAGATTCGAGAAGTTACAAACCATCTTAAAGGTGTTAAAATTGGTATAATGGGATGTATAGTAAATGGACCTGGTGAAATGGCTGATGCTGACTATGGCTATGTTGGAACTGGTACTGGACTTATTTCTCTCTACAAAGGGCAGGAAGTAGTAAAAAGAAATATTCCTACAGAAAAGGCTGTGGAGGCACTTATCGACCTAATAAAAGAACACGGAGACTGGGTTGATTCTTCTCCTCTTTAACATTGTTCCTGATTTTATCTATATAGTATAATTAGGGTATCATTTAAGGATGTTTTAATCAAAGAGGAAGCCATGAAGAAATATCTTCTAATTTTTTGCTTAATAGGAACACTAATAGGGCAGGTACAAGACAAGGATATGGCCTTGTCGCCTGTTGTTACCTATTGGAAAACATTGACGATAGAAGAAAAAGAAACATTTTTATTCTCCTATCTTGTTCAAGTCTATGAGACTCACACAGAGCTAAAGAAAGAAATTGGTTACGGAGGAATTACGGAGTGGTACTACGATAACAGAGCTGAGTTAATTTATGGTATTTTTGATCATCTAAATCAGGTTGATATTTATCAGATGGTAAAATGGGTTGATGAATTCTATGCCCATGGTGAATATGCAAATAAACCTTTTTATGAAGCGCTTGAATTTGCATTTCGCTTTCAACAAGCTGCTGGTAGTACATTGCTAGAAAAATATGAGGACCTACAGTTTAAGAAGATAAAGCCTAAGGATAATTAATGTCATTTTTTAGACCTCGGTTTATGCAGTCTTGGCTGGATGCATATCAAAGGGGCGGTATAAAAGAGTTGTTATCTAAAAAAGGTTGGAAAGTGCTTCTAGCCTTTTTTCTTTTTTATCTAGTTAGAGATTCAATATTATATATTATTATACCGTGGATCGGATATAACCATCTAAGTAATTTCTTTTAAAAATGAGAAAACTATTTTATTCACTAATTATATGCTCTCTCTCTATCGCACAGGTAGAATTCAAGCATGAATGTAGTCATGAAAGATCAACCAATCGCTGGATGAATGAGCTGTCTACTTTAACAGAGAATCAAGATAAATTAGATATTTCATATTATAGAATTGAGCTAGACATAGACTTTAGTTCTGAAAGTATTTCTGGGTCTGTAATGATTCAAGGTTCAGTTGGAATGGACCATCCTGATTCACTCGAGTTTGATTTATTAAATAATATGGTTATTGATACAGTAAAAATTAATGGGCAAGTAACTACTTTTAACCATCAAGGTAACTTAATAAAAATACCTGCACCACTAGTTGTGATTCCTGAGGGATACAGTTTTTCAGTTAATATCAAATACCATGGTACTCCCGAATACTGTGGAGCCAGCGGTTTTAAGTTTGACGAGCATCTTGGAATAGATCATGTCTGGACTTTATCTGAAGCCTATTGCGCACGAAGCTGGTGGCCTTGTAAAGATGATCCAAGTGATAAGGCTGATTCTGTTGATATTATTATAACAGTTCCAAGTGATCCAGATTTTATTGTTGCATCTAATGGCATCCTTCAGAGTATGACCCAGACAGTTAATAAAAAAATATATCATTGGAAAGAAAATTACCCTATAACTACGTATTTAGTTTCATTGGCAATATATCCATATACAGTATGGTACGATCAATACATATCACAATTGTCAAATGATACTATGGCAATTGAGCATTATGTTTTTCCAGATAGATTCGATGATTCGTATTCGAATTATTTACTTACAAAAGATATGTTAGTACTTTTTTCAGATCTTTTTGGAGAGTACCCGTTTATTAATGAAAAATATGGACACGCTGATTTTGGATGGGGTGGTGGAATGGAACATCAGACTTTAACAAGTATGGGTGGATATTCACAAAACCTAATCGCTCACGAGATTGGTCATCAATGGTGGGGAAATTTGATTACTTGTAAAACTTTCCATGATATTTGGCTTAATGAAGGATTCGCGAGATATTGTCAGGCTCTTTGGGCTGAGCATCAAAATGGCAAAGAAGCATATTTTAGCTTTATGAATGATCATGCGTATTATGGAGGAGGAACAATCTATGTCGAATATCCGTTGAATAACTCAGCCATATTTAATTCTTCTTTATCTTATAATAAAGCATCATGGGTGTTGCATATGCTAAGACATATTGTTGGTGATAATACATTTTTCCAGATTCTTAAGGAATACGGGGCAAATGATTCACTAGCTTATAATGCTGCTGCAACCTCAGATTTTAAAAACATATGTGAATACGTTTCAGGAATAGAATTAGATGAATTCTTTGAACAGTGGATTTTTGGAGATTATCACCCTAATTATCAATTATCTTGGTGGAGTGAGGCAGAAGGAGTTTATAAAATAAAGATAGATCAGACACAGTCAACAGGATATTTCACAATGCCAATAGATATTAAATTGAGTGGTAGCCAAGGGCCCTTAGTTATTGATACTACTATTGTTGTTAATAACTCTATTTCTAGTCAGATTTATGAATTGTCTGGGTTAGAATTTTTAGTAGAAAATGTAGTTCTAGACCCTGAGGGGTGGATACTTAAAGAGGTTAGTTACACTACTGCTGGTTTAAATAATATTTTCCCAAAGAATATATCTGTAAGTAAGGCTTATCCAAACCCATTTAATTCAAGCATTAAGTTAGATTATTATATAGATCATGAGCTTGGTGATATGGATATTATTATAGATATTCTTGATATTAGTGGCAGGCAAGTCGAAACTTTAATAAACAAAAGAATGAGTACTGGATTTCATTCAATATTTTGGAATTCAAGAAACAATGCCACCGGTATTTATTTTATCCAATTATCTATAGGTAGTTATATAAATACTCAAAAAATTGTATTATTAAAATAAATGTTTTCAGATAGTATAAGAATAAATAATTTGAAAATTCCAGCCAGGCATGGTGTATTTCAATTCGAAAAAGAAAAAGATGGTATTTTTGAGATTGATTTAGAACTCTTTTTACCCTTAAATAAATCTGGGAAAAGCGACAACTTAGAGGATACCATTAACTATAAGGATATCATAACCATAACTACTGAAGCATTTACATGTAAACAATATTCATTGGTTGAAGCGGCTGCTGAGGCTGTTTGTGATAGGTTATTAAATGAATTTGAAATTGACAATATTATCTTAAGAGTAAGGAAGCCACATGCACCCATCAAAGCAGATTTTGACAGTGTTGAGATAGAGTTGAATAGAAAAAAATGAAGGTATCAAATAAGGTTTTTCTATCATTAGGTTCCAATATTGGTGATAGAGAGTCAAACATTGCGCAAGCAATTTCTGCTGTAGAAATTTCCCGAGGTATAGAAAATATTAACAGTGCATCGTTTTACCATACAGAACCGTTATATAATAAAGACCAGGGGTTTTTTATTAATACTGTTATTGAACTAGATACTATTTTAAAACCATTCGAATTATTAGATCTGATAAAAAAAATTGAGTTAATGCTTGGAAGAAACAAACGCAGAAAAAAAAATATGCCTAGAACAATAGATATTGATATTTTGGTTCATGGCGATTCGGTTATAGAGACTGAAGAATTGATAATTCCTCATCCGAATCTAATTCATCGAAGATTTGTATTAATTCCGTTTGATGAGATTGCTCCTGATTATAAGATTCCACCTATGAAATTAACTGTTCATGAACTACTTGTTAATTGTGTTGACGAATCCTTTGTTGGTTTGCATGATATGGAAAATAAAGCATGAGAAATTTATACTATATAGCTATAGAAGGTCCTATAGGTGTAGGCAAGACTAGTCTCGCTGAGCTATTGTCTAAAGAACTAGGTGCCCGATTAGTTCTCGAAGATTTTGAAGACAATCCGTTTTTGCCTGATTTTTATAATGATCCCGAACGTTTTGGTTTTCAGACGCAATTATTTTTTCTCTTACAAAGGTATCGACAGCAGCAAGATCTCAGACAGGTCGATATGTTTCAAAAATTATTAATTACTGATTACATGTTTGTCAAAGACCGTTTATTCGCATCTTTAAATCTTGATAATAAAGAAATGCACCTATATGATACTGTTGCGAGCCTACTAGAGAGGAATATTATTAAGCCTGACTTAGTTATTTATTTGCAAGCCGATACTGATGTTTTGATGAAAAATATTGAAAAACGTGGAAGGAATATGGAGAGGGATGTTACTTGGGAATATATAGATGCCCTCAGTCAGGTGTACACCGAGTATTTCTTCCGATACCAGGATACACCATTGGTCATAATAAATACGAACAATATTGATTTTGTTGGGAATGAGAAAGACCTCAAAGAGGTAATTGATTACATCCGACAGCCTGTATCAGGAACCAAGTTTTTTAATCCTGTATCTGAGTTTTAGCTAAATGAAGATAATTATATTATTATCTCTCCTAGGGTATTTTATTTATAGAATAAGTCAGTTTTTGCTGCCTTTTTTTTTATTTAAAAAGAAAAATAATGAAAAAGAGCAAAAGGCAGAGTTTCATAGAAAGGTACGTAATATGGATATTCAAGACGCAGAGTATGAAGATAAATGAAATTTGAAAAACACATATTTATTTGCACAAATGATAGAGGCGAAAACAGTAAACGTCAGAGCTGTGGCGATTGTGGCGGCCAAAATATACGTTTGGATTTTGTAAAGCTGATTAATGAGTCAGGACTAAAGGGCAAGGTCAGGGCTAACAAATCTGGCTGCTTAGATATATGTGAACAGGGACCAGCTATCGTGATTTATCCAAAAGGGTTTTGGTATTTAGGTTTAGAGAGAAAGAATATTGGAAAGATTTTTATACATTCTGTTGTTGGTGATGAACCAGTGCCCGAGCTTATTGCAAGTAAACAACAATTAGATAATTTCATAGACCGCGAATGAAACCACTATTAGTAATAATATTATCATCCTGCTTTATTATTGGAGATATCTCAAATACACGATATGGTGCAGGGTTAGATATTGGATCAAAAGGCTCAGGCATTTTTCTTAATTATTTGATTGGTAATAATGAAAAAAACTTAGATGTCTTGTGTGAGCTACGATATTTTGATATCAAAGGAGAGACTGAGAGTATTTTGTATGACCCTTGGACAAATCAGTGGATTACAATTAGTGGGCAAAACCTTATTTTGATTCCATTTTTTGTGGGTGTTAATTATCATCCATTTGCTGGCCAGATTGCTAATAATTTCTCACCATTTATTACTCTGCGCGGCGGCACAAATTTAGCGATTGACGGTAAAGAAGGTGATGGTGGTTATAAGCAAAATTGGAGTAAGGCAAAGACGCATTGGTCTACCGCTGGTTTTATTGGAGCAGGAATTGAATTTAGATGGTATAACCAAAGCTCAATCGCTTTGCACATTGGTTCTGATATTTTTAAGCTTAGTCAAAAAGCAGATGAAAAAGATGATTACAGTGGATTGTTAATACACATATCATTCAATCGATTTTTAAAAAATAGTTATTGATCAAATTCTTTACATTCTCTTGATGCAATTCAAGTGGATTTTCCCTAAATTGGTCCACCACATATTAGACAATAAATAGTGTATATCTCCGAACTAAAAATGCATGGCTTTAAATCTTTCGCAAAGAAGGAAATTCTTAAGTTAAATGAAGGTGTAACCACAGTCGTAGGCCCGAATGGATGTGGTAAAACAAATATAGTCGATGCGATTCGCTGGGTGCTTGGGGAGCAGAAGTCCACAGTACTACGGGGTGGCAAGATGGAAGACGTGATTTTTAATGGTGCAGAAAATATGAAGCCCTTAAGTGTCTGTGATGTAACCCTCACCGTCCATAATAATAAAGGTAAACTCCCTATAGAGTATAATGATATTGAAATAGGTAGGAGGGTCTACCGAAGTGGCGAGAGTGAGTATACTTTAAATAAAACCCCCTGCCGTTTAAAAGATATAAATGATTTATTTATTGATACTGGTATGGGTTCAGATGCTTATAGTGTCATTGAACTTAAAATGATTGAACAGATCCTATCAGAAAATGGTGATGATAGAAGAAGATTGTTTGAGGAAGCATCAGGGATAAATAAATACAGAAAGCAAAGGAAGTCAACACTAAGAAAATTTGATGCCACCAGATTTGATCTTGAAAGAATCAGTGATGTAATATCTGAGGTTGAACAAAAAGTTCATGGTCTTGAGCTTCAACTTAAAAGATTTAAGAGGCATGAAAAGCTAACAGAACAATTACGCGAGAAGGATATAGAGCTAGCGTATTTAAAAATTGACAGATACCGTGGTATTATGCTCCCTCTAGAGCAGGAAATAAAAGAATATAATCATCTTAAAGCATCTAAGTCTGATCAATCATCAGTACATGAAATAGAATTAGAACGGTATAGGGGGATATATAAACAACAAGAGGAAGAGTTGAATGACTTGCAATCTAATATGCTTTCTCTTACTG
Organism: uncultured bacterium; assembly: GCA_964646455.1. Classification (GTDB taxonomy): domain Bacteria; phylum Fidelibacterota; class Marinisomatia; order Marinisomatales; family UBA1611; genus TMED80. The sequence goes on from CAZYDX010000009.1 coordinate 26,472, forward strand.
AAGAGCAGCAGGATATAAGACAAAATATACTTATATGGACCGAAAAAGGTAGGTCAGCTGTTATAACAATTGAGCGAGGTAAAAATGAGTATTTGACAAATAATGATAGAATCGCGCTACTTAAAAAACAGATAGTTGAATATGAAAAAGACAGTAAGGAATTGCATGAGAGCCTTGACGAATCACTTGTCACCTATAAAAAAGAAAAAGAAAAATTAGAAAAAATAGAATTTAATTATCACCAAGAGCTAAAACAGTTAGATCAATTACAAAATGATCGTTGGATGCAACAAAGAACTATGGCAAATGATCGTTCAATTTATGATAGAACATCTAATCTCATTGATGAGAAAAAAAATAGTCGTGATTTAATAAATACAAAAATATTAGAACAAAAAAATGAGTCTAAAGAATCTAGTTCGGCAATCAAAGCACTAGAAAAAAACCAAATAGTATTAGATGAAAAAATCACTATTGAGAAGAAAAAGTATGAGCAGGCAGAGCTAGAATTGCAAGAATTATTAGATAGGCAGCAGTACCTAATTAATTATCATAGCAGTTTATCAGTTAAAAAAGATGCATTAAAAGATCAGGCTGATTTTTACAAAGAATTAATTGAGTCTAATGAAGGATTTCCAGAAGGCACACAGTATGTTCTTGAAAATTCTAAAAACTTTCCGGGCGTTTTAGGTACAATCGCTGATGTTTTTCAGGTTGAGGAGAAGTATAAGGATGCTCTAGAAACAGGTTTAGGCGATTTATCGCATTGTATTATATCTAAAGATAAGAAAACTGCACTGCAAACTTTAGATAAAGCTGTCGCAAAAAATGCTGGAGATTTAACGATTCTTCCATTGAAAGAGGCTATTAATTATAAAACACAATTAAAAAAGGTTCCAAAAAATCAAAATATTATAGCCCGCGCGTCAGATATCATAAAAACAGATAAAAAACTAAATGCTTTAGCAGAATACATATTAGGAGATTTATTAATTGTAAAAGATCTGAATAAGGCAGCTAGTGATATGGGCCTCAATGGTTGGACACTTGTTGATCTTAATGGATCCTACGCTGGGAGTAATCTAATTATAAAGAGCAGACAAGTTTCAGAGCATGGCAATCTTATTGGCAGAAAGAAAAGACTTGAAATAATTGCCGAAGAATTAGAAAAGATTCAAAAAGAAGAACAGAAAACAGTCAATGATCAAACACAGGTTGAGCAAGAATTAAAGATTTTTAAATCATCTATAGATAAAGATTATAGTTTAATTCAAAAAACTCAAGGTGAATTGAGTAAGTTAGAGTCTGATCTAATGAGAAATCATTTAAGTCAGTCTCAGATTTTGGAAAATATTAGTATGCTAAAACAGGATCTAATAGAAACCGAAAGAATAATAGAGGACTCTAAAGCGTCATTGCAAAAATTAAAACCAGGAATTGAAAAATCAGAAAATGTTTTGCAGAAGTTTCAAGAAAAAGTTGATAAAGCTAATCAGAATGTAACGGAGGTGGGTAAGGCTAGAGATTCGCAGCAGCAGATATTGCAAGACGCTCGAATAGAAATGGTAAATATTGAGTCAAAGAGAGACAATCTGGTTTATAAATCTTCTTCTGCAAATGAACAAATAAAAGATATTAAATCTCTTCAAAATAACATACTTGATGAAGAAAAAGAGCTAATCGTATCAAAAAAGGATTTTGACCAAAAAATATTAAATGGCGAAAAAAAGTTAGAAAAAACAAATGCTGAAGTGCAAAAGCAGCGGTCAATTATTGATTTAAAACAAGCAGTTTACAGGGAAACGTATGACACAATTGATCAAATACAAACAAAGATCAAGCTTGAACAGAAGGATAGAGAATCATTATTAGAGAATCTAAAGATTTCAGAGTTTAAGGCTAATGAATTAAAACAAAAGATAGAGATAGTAAATGAACAAATAAAAGAGCGCTATGGCTCAATCATTCCAGATAGACTAGTTGTTGATGATTCAGAAGAGAATTTATCTTATAAAGTAGATAAAATTCAAAGAAGTTTGGAAAGTATTGGTCCAGTCAATATGGCTGTCCAAGATGAATACAATGAAGACTCAGAACGACTTGAACACCTACAAAAACAGAGAGATGATTTAATCGAATCAGAGGAAAACCTTAGAGAAACAATCCAAAAGATTGATAAGATTGCAAGGAAAAAATTTCAAGAAACATTTAAACATATCAGTAAAAATTATGAGAAACTGTTTAGTCTTTTTTTCGATGGTGGATATGGGAATCTTAGATTGGTCGGAGATCCTGACCCATTAGAAGCAGATATTGTGATAGATGCTCAACCGCCTGGGAAGCGAAATACTTCTTTACGGTTATTATCAAGCGGAGAAAAAGCTCTAACTGCAATCTCACTTCTTTTTTCTATCTACCAGGTAAAGCCAAGCCCCTATTGTATCCTAGATGAGGTCGATGCCCCTCTTGATGATGTAAATATTCATAAGTTTACAAAAGTACTTAAACAGTTTGCTGATGAAACTCAATTTATTATTGTTACGCATAATAAGCTTACCATGGAAATAGCTAATCATATGTACGGAGTAACACAAGAAAAAAAAGGAGTGTCAAAGCTTGTGTCTGTGAGCTTTGATTGATTATTAAATAATGGATTGGTATTATAATAATATAGAAATATTTGGTCCTCCGGCCTTTATTATTGTAGCTGGTATAATTTTTGGCTTTATTTTTAAGAGGTTTGTCCATTCGAAATTAAAAAAAGCCGCAGAGAGATCAGATTGGGCTGGAGATGATGCAGTTCTTGAGGCTATTGAGCCACACATTGTTGTATGGTTCTTCCTTGGTGCATTATCTATCGCTGTATCAAATATACAAGCGCTAGAACCATCAAATGTATATTTGACCAGCATCCTTAATGATTTTGCTCCAAAATTTTTAATTATTGTATTAATTGGATCTATCACTCTGGCGATTGGTAAGCTTTCAGTAAGTATTTTTGACCTTTGGGCAAAAGATCAAGAAAAAGGATTTCCGTCAACGACGATGTTTACAAATTTTGTTCGTATCGCTGTCTATGTTATCGGGATGCTAATTATTTTAGATGCTCTAAGTATATCCATCACGCCAATGATAACAGCGCTAGGTGTCGGAGGTCTTGCGGTTTCTTTGGCGCTCAAGGATACTCTTTCAGATGTGTTCGCGGGCTTACATATTTTACTTAGTAAAAAAGTGCAGGTTGGTGATTTTATTCAGATAGACACTGGAGATATGGGTTATGTAAAAAATATTTCTTGGCGAAACACTACAATTATGGAGAGAACGAATAATATTATACATATTCCAAATACAAGGCTATCCTCAGCAATAATTAAAAATTTTGACAGTGGAGATCCTAGTTTTTCTATTAAAATTCCTATTGGCGTTGGTTATAGTTCGGACCTTGATAAGGTAGAGAAGGTAACTCAAGAGGTTATCGATTATATTCAAAGCTCTATGGAAGAGACTAATAAAAATTATGAACCAACAATGCGGTTTCAAAATTTTGGAGAATCTAGTATTAACCTTATGGTTTATTTTAGGGGCAATCGATATGGTGATCAAAATCCTATAATTCATCAATTTATAAAATTACTTCATAAAAAATATTCCGATGTGGGTATTGAGATACCATTTCCAATGCGTACAGTGATTCATAAAAATGAAAAAGTATGAAAACTTATATTGTAATCGGCGCACTATTATCCGCGATAGGAATAACTCTGGGGGCCTTTGGTTCTCATAGTCTTAAAACAAAATTAAATCCTGATGAATTAGTGATATATGATATTGCAACGAGATATCTTATGTATCACGCAATCGGTATAATCTCCTTAGGTATATTGGCCTACAACGTACCAGAGAGTGTTGTAAAAGTCCCCGCTATATTAATGCTTATAGGAATTGTGTTATTCTCTGGCAGCCTATACCTTATTTCAATAAAAGGCTTTACAAAATTAGGTATTATTACCCCGCTTGGAGGTACTGCTTTTATAGTAAGTTGGGTTTTACTTGCTATAAATATTTTTAAACTACCCTAAAGTTTTTGAGATTTAATTCACAACGACATCTAAATCTAGTTACAGCAACTTCTTTAGTCATCGCTAGTATGATAGGGACTGGCGTTTTTACAAGCTTAGGATATCAATTAGTAGATATTCGTTCTGTTTTTACTATTATAATGCTTTGGGTAGTTGGTGGTCTTTTATCTTTGTTTGGTGCTCTAAGTTATAGTGAACTTGCTGCAGCATTACCTAGATCAGGGGGGGAATATTACTTATTATCTAGGATAATACATCCGTCAATTGGATTTGTTGCTGGTGTTGTTTCAGCAACAGTTGGGTTTTCTGCGCCTGCTGTTTTAGCAGCGATCGCTTTTGCAAATTATATTTCACCATTATTGCCTTCAATCAATATTACAGTTACAGCTATAATTGTTATCCTATGTGTTAATTTTTTGCATGCCACCAGATTAAATACGGGTAAATTATTTCAAGAATGGACAACAATATTTAAAATGATATTAATATTTATATTTATCATTCTTGGGTTGGTTTCAATTGATCATCAGCCGATATCTATTCTACCAACATTATATGATATTGATCTTATTTTTGGTCCTGAATTTGCAGTTAATCTAGTATGGGTTTCATATGCTTATGCTGGTTGGAACTCGAGCATATATGTTGTTGGAGAAATAGTGCACCCAGAAAAAAATATATTTAGGTCAATTCTTATTGGGACTTTCATAGTAACCTTGATATATATATTGCTTAATTATGTTTTTCTGTATACCACTCCAATGGATCAATTAGTTGGTAAAGTAGAAGTAGGATATTTTGCTGGAGTTAATTTATTCGGTGATAAATATGCTGCGATCGTTTCTTTATGTATTGGTCTACTGCTTATATCCACAGTTAGTAGTTATGTTTATATAGGTCCAAGAATAATTCAAGCAATTGGGAACGACCATAATAGGTTGAAAACATTCTCAAAGACTAATTCAAATAATATTCCTGTGAATGCATTTATTTTACAATTCGTTATTAGTCTAGTTTTTGTGATTACATCAACATTCGAGCAGGTACTACTATACACTGGTATTATTTTAATTATAACTTCAACGATTACAGTAATTTCACTTTTTTATTTAAGATATAGAGAGCCAAATTTAATAAGACCATATCTTGCATGGGGATATCCATGGACTCCATTGTTATATATTATATTAAATTCTTGGGTATTGTATTATACTTTTAAACTTCAGACCTTTGAATCTGTCGTTGGCTTGAGTTTGATGGTCATTAGTTTTGGTTTGTTTTTCATTATAAAAAAAGAAAATTAATATGAATATTAAAATAAAAACTTTTTCAGAAAATATATACTCAATGTATAAAAATCATAGTCATTTTCATCAAGGAGATGCAGGTTTAGATTTATTTATAATAAAAGACCAAATTATTGAGTCTGGTGCAACAGAGAGGATACATCTAGGAATATCTTGTGAGAACTTAGAAAATAAACCGTATCTACTTATGGCTAGGTCAAGTATATCAAAAACACCACTAAGGTTATCAAACTCGGTAGGTTTAATTGATGCTGGTTATAGAGGTGAGATTATTGCAGCCGTAGATAATATAAAGGAATATTTATACACTGTTGAAAGAGGTCAGAGGTTATTTCAGCTCGTCTCAATGAGCGGGGAAGCTATTCATTTTACCTTAGTAGACACACTATCAGATACTACGCGTGGTACCGGGGGTTTTGGAAGTACTGGGAAGTAATTCTATTTGTATGTCATATTGGCATTAATTTATTAGTCTATCTATGATGTTATGTATCAAAATTCAATGTGGAATAATTTTTGTAATTAACTTATCGCTAGTAGTAATTACATCGGTTAATAAGAAATATTGAAAATATGGTTATTTAATTATTATTTTCGCGGCCGTTGTAATGTTACATAAAAATTAAAATAAATAAAAAACACTAAAATAAAATAAGGAGTTTTAACAATGGGTTTAAGTTTAA
>CAZYDX010000010.1:0-30600 GCA_964646455.1 uncultured bacterium
ACAAGGTTAGCCTAGTTAAAACAGAATCAACTCTGTTTGTTGACTTTAAAGGTTAATTTAATAATATAAAAATATATAATAATGCCCGATGTTTTTATCGGGCATTATTATAGTATTTATAAGGATAAATATGTCTGATAAAAGAACAGAAAATAGTGAGAGAAGAAGTGATGATAGAAGAAGTAGTGATAGACGGCTAAACATAGTAGATGTTGCAGAAGATAGAAGAAATGATAATGACAGAAGAAAAGACGAACGCCGATCTAATGAAGATCGACGCTCATAACTAATTATTACTGATTAGCAGTAAACCCTTTCCATTCCTGTTAAAAAATTATTTAAAGAATGTAGTGCTTGATCAATAGAGTCAAGGGCTTCTTCCTTTTTAACATCAGAATCACAAATTTCGCCTAATAGTTTTTTAACAACTTGTCTGTGCCATTTGTCTGCGTGTTGGTGTACTTCAAAAAATTTCAATGTTTCTTCACCATCTTCTACACCATAGAATTTTTTCAATCCATCAATCTTATTTTCAGCAATTTCTGGGACCATAGACTCGTAACAATATAGCGCACCGAATCCGATATGATACTTTTCATCTTTTGAAAGTTTCATAAATGAATTAACCAACGCTTCTGTTTCTTCAATTGCAGGTGTTTCTTGAACTGATTTTCTATCTTTACCTACTCCTTCTGCAAAACGCATCCATAATTCAGGGTGATTTTCTTTTCCGCGTTCTTCATCGATAAGGTTTTCTAATATTTCTTGTCTTACTGAAATATCTTCGCAGTTTGAGTGTATAGATGATAGGTATCTAGGGAATGCAGACACATGCTTAAAATATTGAGCTGCATATTCTTGAATGACAGACCTGTCTAATTCTCCAGCATTCCATGCTCTATAGAATGAGTGATTAAGTAGATGATGTTTTTCAATCTTTTCTTCAACTTTATTTAAAAACTCTGATTTGTTCATAATTTTCTCCAATTTTATAATTAATATATTTATCCAAGCCAAATTCCAGCACAGAAAAATAGCCCCGTTAGGAAATGTAATCCAATAGTTCCTGCATTTGCAGGTTGCAATAATCTGTTATCATAATATTTATATAGTATTTTGATTGTATAAATACTATAGAAGGATGTAATCAATGATATAAGTGATAGCATTGGAAATGATTCTGGTTTTGTAAGGGCAAGTGCAATGATGCTAATGAAAGAACCAATTACTAAAAATACATAACCTACTCTAGCTTTTTCAGGCCCAAAGACTACAACCAAATTATTTTTTCCTGTTGCTTTATCACCATCGTGGTCAGGAAATTGGTTAACATAGACTATTGCAGCTACAAGCAATCCAATTGGGATTCCTGCAAGAATTGCATCATTAATTTGTGTCATATCTCCACCAGTTTGTACTAGATAACTTCCTGCAACCATTAGGGGGCCAAAATTCAAACCGATTAGGAGCTCACCCAACCCTTTTCTAGAGGCAAACCTAAATGGTGGTGCGGTATAAAAGAATCCGGATAAAAATCCAATAAAACCCAAATATAAAATGTTAATACCTGCTTTCATTATTAATGGGATACCAATGAGGGCACTAAGTGCAAAAGTAGTGATTGAGAGATTTAACATTCCTTTTGCTGATATAAGGCCCATTTGAATACTCCTGCTACCACCAGAAAAAGGAACCATATAGTTATAATTTGCTTCATCTGTACCACTCGTATGATCAAAGTAGTCATTTGATGTATTTGTCCCAATATGTAGAAAAAACCCTCCTAGCATAGTTAATGCAAAATAAAACCAATCAATTGTAACATATCTGCTGGCAATCGCAGCTCCAAGTAAAATTGGCACTACTGTTGCTGTGAGAAAAGGGAGACGCATAATTACCATCCAGCAAAATAGTTTAGTAGGGAAATTAATTTTTGGTCGTACAGTATCAGCAGTTTTATCTTTTAGTAGACTTGTTACACCACAATACCCTATGTGATTTCCATCTTTATCTTTAGTCGGTGTTATTTTGATTTTACATGGCATCTCATGGCCATCTTTATGTAAGAAAACGGTTTCACCTTCCCACTTCCCTTTTTCAACTGATTCAGCCAACCAGTTAACAACATGTCCGAGAACGATTTCCCCAGAACTAAAATCACTTACTCTACCTTTTCCAACAATTTCATTTTCAGTATAGCCAAATAATTTTTGGGCACCTTCGCTAAAAGTTTCGATTTTACCATCTAAATCACAGGTAATCACACTCTTAATATTTTTACTCATTGATTATTAATCCTTTATTTTTAGTATAAATAAGATGATAAATTTAAAGGTTAAATTTTTATAAGAGCGAAACAAATATAATAAAAAAATAAAATATTATTTGAGTACACCTACTAAAAAAATAGCTTTCCATACATTGGGTTGTAAACTAAACTTTTCTGAAACCTCATCAATATCACGTGATTTTATTGAACATGGTTATGAGAAAGTTGGATTCAATGATTTTGCTGATATATATGTGATAAATACTTGTTCTGTTACCGAAAATGCTGATAAAGAAACAAAAAAACTAATTAGAAAAACTAAGCGTATTAATCCCAATTCTTATATTGCTCTGATTGGTTGTTACGCTCAATTAAAGCCAGATGAATTGATAGCTCTTGATGGAGTAAATATGGTTATTGGTGCTGAAGAAAAGTTTAATCTTTTAAACCGCCTAGATGAAATTAATATTAAGAATAATGAAAAATTTTTGCTTAATAATGATATTAGAAATGTAACATCTTTTAGTCCATCTGTTTCTTATAATGATCGGACTAGGTCATTTTTAAAAGTTCAAGACGGGTGTGATTATCATTGTACTTTTTGTACAATACCAAAAGCAAGAGGAAAAAGTAGAAGCGGATCCATTGAAAAAATATTAAATATTGCAAAAAAAATTTCTAAAACAGATACAAAAGAAATAGTATTGACAGGAGTAAATATTGGTGATTTCGGTGTAGGCACGAATGAATCATTTTTAGATTTAATAAAAAGAATGGATATACTTAACGGGATAGATAGAATACGTATTTCATCAATTGAGCCAAATTTACTTTCAGATAAAATTATAGAGTTTTGTGCACAGTCAGAAAAATTTATGCCTCACTTTCATATACCTCTCCAATCGGGTTCAGATAAAATTCTTAAATCTATGGGACGCAGGTACAGTGCTTTAGAATTTTCAAGTCGGATAAAAAAAATCAAGAAACTAATCCCGGATGCATGTATAGGAGTAGATGTTATTGTTGGTTTTCCAACAGAAACAGAGGAGGATTTCATAAAAACATATGATTTAATTGATCAATTAGATATTTCATATTTACATGTATTCACATATTCAGAAAGGGATAATACCAAGGCAATAAAGTTGAGACCTATTGTTCCGATTGCAGTACGTGCAATACGTTCAAAAAAACTGCATGAGCTTTCGGATAAAAAGAGAAATTCTTTTTATAACAGTTTTATAGGTAAGGAGAAATCAACTTTATTTGAAAATACTAAAAATGGGCTACTTTTGGGCCATACTGACAATTATATAAAAATTAGAGTGAAAGGAGATTTGTCTTTAGCTAATACAATACAGAAAGTAAATATTTTAGAAATGGACAAGGGTCAAATGTTTGGCAGGATAGTGAAAAATTAATTTATATTAATTTCATCAAGTATATTATCCTAAAAATTTATTCTTGACCTCATAACTGATTTACCATATTCAATACATTCTTTCCATTTTGAATCATTTTCACCACATAATTCTTTAACCATTTTTAGCGCTAGCGGAGTGTGTTTTTCTTCATCTAAGCCTATATGTCTATCTAAATAATAAATAAATGATTTAAATTTCCCACTTGCATCATTATTGAGCTCTGCAACCATCTTTCGAAACATATCAGGAATAATTTCTTCTCTACCTAAGCTGAAGATGGTTGCACATATGTGTGGTGGCGCTGAATTAAGATGATTGAATGTTTCGGTTACAAATTGTTTTGCTGGTAAAGGAGAATTACTTATTAATAAGGCTTCATAAACTTATACTACATCTAGTTCAGTTAAAATTTTTTTCAATGCAATGGGTGTTTGCTCCTGTCTCTTTCATAGCATGATAATATATTTCAAAATGACTCATGTGTTCTCCATAAAAATCTATGTCTGATTCTTCAGTCAATACAATTTCATTAATCAATCTTGATAGATTCCCATTACTTTTTGGTCGCAATGGAATATCTACGCATGTTAATTCAGTCTGAAGTGATTTTAAAACAGACATAAAGCCCCATACTGCAAAAACATAATTTTCCATGAAAATATAAAGTTGTTTTCTGTTTTAATTGAGTTGTATAATGGATGGGTTTTTAGTCTAGAACGTTCTGCCTGTGTTTCATCGAGTAAACGCAGTAAATTATTTTTTAATAGTTTGAACACTAATCTTTGTATTCCTCCATTGAGGCACAAGTACAAACAAGATTCCTATCTCCAAATGCGTTGTTTATTCTACCAACAGCTGGCCAATATTTGTGATGTTTTAAATGGCTAGATGGATATGCAGCATCAGCTCTTGAGTAATTATGCGACCACTCATCAGATGCTATATGATAAGCGGTATGAGGAGCATTTTTTAATGGATTATCATCTTTGTTAGATATTTTAGTAATTTCTTCTTTTATAGATATCAAAGCATCACAAAAACGGTCTAATTCTGCTTTAGACTCACTTTCCGTTGGCTCTATCATCATTGTTCCAGGTACTGGCCAGGACATAGTTGGTGCATGATAACCATAATCCATTAATCGTTTAGCAATATCTTCTTCATTTATACCATACTCTTTTTTTATAGGCCTAATATCAATAATAAATTCATGAGCATTGAATCCATTTTTTTCTCGAAATAATATATCATAATAGGTGCTAAGTTTTTCAGCCATATAGTTAGCATTCAATATGGCAATTTTTGTTGCGGTAGTTAATCCCTTAGAATTAAGCATTGCAATATAGGCCCATGAAATCAATAGAATACTACTACTTCCAAATGGAGCAGCAGAAACTGGACTAATTGAGTTAATATTTTTGGTTTCTAAATGAGAATGATTAGGCAGAAATTCAGAAAGATGTGTTTTGCAAACGATTGGCCCCATACCTGGGCCACCACCACCATGAGGTATGCAAAAAGTTTTGTGAAGATTAATGTGCATTACATCGCCACCAAACTCACCAGGTTTACACAGCCCAACCATGGCATTCAAATTAGCGCCATCAATATAAACTTGCCCACCATAATGATGAATGATATCACAGGCTTCTTTAATTTTATCTTCAAAAATGCCATGAGTAGAAGGATATGTTAGCATTATAGCTGATAAATTTTCTGAATGCAATTCTGCATTATTTTTCAAATCTTGTAAATCAATGTTCCCATTTTGATCACACGATACTATCTTTAAAGTCATTCCTGCCATTATTGCGCTAGCAGGATTTGTCCCATGTGCAGATTCTGGTACTAAACATATATTGCGATGTTTATCACCGCGATTAATATGGTAAGCTCTTATAACTAATAATCCTGCGTATTCTCCTTGAGCTCCAGAATTAGGTTGTAAAGAGCAATCATTAAAGCCAGTTAGTATAGAAAGCCATTGTTTTAAATCATTAATTAACGACAGATATCCTCTCACTTGTTTTAAAGGAACAAATGGATGAATATCACTAAATTCAGGCCAAGTTACTGGAATCATCTCTGTAGTTGCATTTAGTTTCATTGTGCAAGACCCCAAAGGAATCATACTTGTATTTAATGATAAGTCTTTTGTCTCTAATTTGTGAATGTATCTGAGCATTTCTGTTTCTGAGTGGTATCTATTAAAAACATCATGGTTCAAATAATCTGTTTTTCTTTTTAATTTTTCAGGAATATCATTATCAATAGGTACTTCCCTTTTAGCTACATCAAATATTTTACAAATTTTAACAATGTCTTCTTCTTTTGTTGTCTCATCAACTGAAATACCAATGCTTTCATCTGCATATTCTCTAAAATTAAACTTTTCATTTTCGGCTAACCCCTTCCAACTATTTTTCGGGCTGAATCGAATTGTATCAAAATAGTTACTATGAAAAATTTCAATGCCTCCATCTGAAAGAGATAAAGCCAATTGATGACATAAATTTTTCACTCTGTGTGAAATGTTTATAATATTTTGAGGTCCGTGGTATACAGCGTACATTGAAGACATTATCGCTAGTAACACTTGTGAAGTACAAATATTAGAAGTTGCTTTTTCTCTTCTAATATGTTGCTCTCTAGTTTGCAATGCCATTCTTAAGGCTTTATTTCCATGTATATCATTTGACACACCAATTATTCTACCAGGAACTTTTCTTTTAAATTTTTCTGTAGTTGCGAAAAAAGCAGCATGAGGTCCTCCATAACCTAGAGGAACACCAAATCGTTGAGCATTCCCTACTGAGGCATCTGCTCCCATTTCACCTGGTGTTTTCAATATGCTGAGTGCTAGAAGATCTGTAGCAAGGCAAGTATAGATGCCGTAATTCTTTGCGTCGTTAATTATATTACTATAATCAAAAATATTCCCATCAGTATGAGGATACTGTAGTAACATTCCAAAAATCATATCATTAAAAATAAAGTCTTCATCATAATCAATAATTAGTTCTATACCTAATGGTTCGGCTCTAGTTATTAAAACATCTATTGTTTGAGGGTGACAATATTTTGAAACCAAAAATCTATTTTTTTTAGCTGATTTTGTAGTGTTATAAAACATTGTCATTGCTTCAGAGGCCGCAGTTCCCTCATCAAGTAGCGATGCATTTGCAATTGGCAAATCAGTAGAACTAGATATCAATGTCTGGAAATTTAGTAATGCCTCTAAACGTCCTTGACTAATTTCTGCCTGATAAGGTGTGTATTGTGTATACCAGCCAGGGTTTTCAAAAATATTTCTTTTTATTACATTTGGGACTATTGTTCCATAATACCCCATACCAATAAAAGATTTAAAAAATATATTGTTATTTGAATATTCTCTTAGTTTATCCAAGACTTCAGTTTCAGACAAATTTGTTTCAATGAGATTACAATCTAGCGGAGAGTAAATATCTCTTGGTATTACTTTTTCAATCAATTCATCAATAGAATTGAGATTCATGATATTAAGCATCTCGTCTACATCAGAGCTATTAACTCCTAGATGCCTTTTTAAAAAGCTAATTTCATCTTGATACATTTAATTTGGAGTTTTGTTTATAAATTATTTCAAATAATGAGGTTGAATTTATAAATATATTTATCACAGAATCGAAATATATAATTATGAAATTAAAATTTCAGATATATTTATTAATTAGATAAATTCGAAGGCTAGATTATATCATAAAAGTAAATTTTATTAATGAAATTGTATAAAAATATTATAATATATCTATATAATGAATAGGAAACAAAATGTCAATAACAAACCTTGTTGAATTACAAGAAATAGATTCTCAATTAGAGGATTTAAACAGCCTACTAGGTGATTTACCAAAAATGGTCGAAGAGTTAAATGACCAAGAGAATAGTCTCCAAATTAAAATTGATAATGATAAAATTAGTTTAAAAGATATTAATCTAAATACAAATAAATCTGAGACTACTAGTTCTGAGCTTCAAGAAAAAATTAATAAATTAACTGACCAGCTATTTTTGGTTACTAATAATAAACAATATGATGCTCTTACAACTGAGATTGAACATTTTAAAAAACAAAAAGAAGAGCAAGAATCTCTTATAATTGCATATATAGAAGAAAAAGAAATATTAGAAAAAAATATAACTGAAACTGAAACCCAAATTGAAGAATTAAAAACTGATTTAGATATTCGGCGTAAAAAACTAGACGATGCATTATCAGATACAGCTGAAGAAAAAGCAGAACTAGAAAAATCACGTGTAAATCAAATAGAAAAGATTGATGAAATCACTATACAAGTTTATAACAAAGTCATATCAGCTAGATCAGGGGTTGCAGTTGTTTCTTTATCAGGCGATTCATGTGGTGGATGCGGCGCTTCGCTTACACTTCAATTGGCTTCTGAAATAAGAGCAGGTGATACTCATAGATGTGATAGTTGTGGACGATTTGTCTATAGTAAAAAAAAATAATTATATTTATTGAGCTAGTTGGATGATTGCTCTATTATAAAATAATAATTTTTTATAGAGAGGAAAGTCCGAGCACCGCAGGACATGGAGCCCTATAATCAAGGGAGTCCGTGAGGATATGGAAAGTGCAGCAGAAAATAGACCGCCTAATTATAATTAGGTAAGGGTGAAAAGGTGGTGTAAGAGACCACCAGTCTTTCTTTAAATAGATTGAGCTTGTAAACCCCTCCTGGTGCAAGATCGAATAGGTTCAAAGATGTTGTCCGCATCGCTTGATGAACGGGTTGATCGCTTCAGCTTAATGGTAACATTAAGCGCAGATAAATAATCATCAAACCCATTGGGTGAACAAGACTCGGCTTATAGACTAGCTCAGAAAATATTGTATTGCTTTAAGGAATAATTAATGTCAAAAATATATAATTCTATAATTTCATTTTTAAATAAAAATTGGAAACAAATTGGAATTATTTTTTTTCTTGTAATATTAATTTCACTCTTGTTCCCTAGAGGAGAAGCTCTGCAGTATTCATATAAGTTGAATGATATAACTAGAGAACCAATAATTGCTCCTTTTACTTTCCCTATTCTCAAAAAAGTAGATGATTATGAAAAAGATAAAAAAACCGAAAAAAAATCAGTTCCTTTTATATTTAATAGAAATAAAGATATAGTTAATAATCAAATTTTAGACATAGATAAATTTTTTATATCTATAAATAATCTACGATCTGCAATTTGGAGGTTTAATCAATCTAAACAGCTTTATTATGAACGTAAGTATCATCTTACTGCAGAAAAAGCGAAGAATGAATTCATTGCTGACAGCGCCAGTTTATCGATGGTTACAAGTGACTTTAAAAATAAGTATCCTTTTACTACACAAAAAGACTCTTCTTGGAAAAACTATCTTACAACTGAAAACGACCCTAGAACGCTTAAAGATTTGATTTTACACAAAGAAATTGTTACACAGATATGTAAAAATAGATGGTCTGAAGGTATTTATGATATATCTATAGATAGTATAATCAGTAATAAAGTTAAAATTAACCAAGGGCAGGTTCCTATTATAGCTGAAAAATATGATTTTAATAGTCTTGAAATAGCATGGACAAAAGCAAAAGAAGAATATATAAATAAAATTGATGTAGACGATTTATTTTCAGATATTGGGTATGATATTATAGTTGAGCATATGATACCAAATTTATTATTTGATAGAACTATTACATTATCAAACCAAAGATTAAATATTAAACAAGTCCCAAGAAGTAAGGGGGTTGTTCTTGAAAGAGAACTAATTGTAGATGCAAATATTAGAATAACGGAAGATGTACTTCAAAAATTAAATTCATTATCTTTTGCAATTGACAGCCAGAATGAAGGGAAACCTTTAAATAATATTTGGAATTATTTGGGTAGGGTAATCCTGTTATCTATTGTTATATCTTTATTTTTTACTTTTCTTTACATGTATAGAATAGATGTATTTATAAATTGGAAAATGGTTCTACTTATGTCAATTATTATATTGTTCCAAATGTTTTTGGCGTATTTGATTATAATTTATTTTCAATTTTCAGAATATCTAGTACCTGTAACTGTTGGTGCCCTTACCTTTACCATCCTATTTGATGCTAGAATTGGGTTTATGTCTACTGTGATTGTATCTATTCTAGTTGGTCTTATGATGGGCCAAAATATAGACTTTGTAATATCATCATTATTTATTTCAACAGTTGGTGTTTACAATATTCGTGAGCTTAGAAAAAGAAGTCAATTATTTGCGACAATGTTTGCTTTAATTGGAGCTAGTATAATGGTAATTGTTGCAATTGGACTTTTTAAGGAACAATCATGGGCAAAGATATTTTTTGATTTACAAATACTTACACTAAACAGTTTTTTAGCGCCAATTCTCACTTATGGTATAATTGGATTAACGGAAATGGTTTTTGAAATCACAACGGATTTAACCCTTATAGAATTATTGGATTATGATCGGCCACTATTAAAGAGAGCTCAAAGAGAAACAAATGGTACTTTTAATCATAGTATTGTTGTTGGGAATCTTGCTGAGGCATGTGCAACTGCAATTGGTGCTCATTCACTTTTATGTAGAGTGGGGGCTTATTATCATGATATTGGGAAGATGATCAAGCCAGATTATTTTATTGAAAACCAATATATAGCTGATAATAAACATGACAAAATAAAACCCACTATGAGCGCAAAAATAATTAGGAATCATGTTAATGATGGTTTACAACTTGCAAATGAATATGGATTACCAAAAATAGTATCTGATTTTATTCCAATGCATCATGGTACGACTAGAGTTGAATATTTTTATAGACAGGCATTAGAAGAAGTTGGAGGAGATAAAACTAAAATCGATGAAAGTCAGTTTAGATACCCTGGGCCGAAGCCAAATACGAAAGAAACTGGAATTCTGATGATATGTGAAGCAATAGAGGCAGCTGTGAGATCGATTAAAGATCCTGATATTATGAAAATAGAAAATATGATAGATAAAATAATTAAACAAAGAATCGATGATGGTCAACTTAGTAATTGCCCATTGACACTTGATGAATTAAACAAAATCAAAGGCACAGTAGATGGAAATACGGGAATGCTTCATGTACTTAGAGGAATATATCATATACGTATTGAGTATCCTGATGATTTGTAATAATTACCACCAAATAGATTATGATGAAAAAAATTAGAATTCATTCTAATCAAGAATATGAAACACCTAAAAAAAGCCGCTGCATATCAATTATTAATAATATTTTAAAATCTAAAAAAATCAATTTATTTAATATAAGTATAATATTTACTTCAGATATATTTGTAAGTGACTTAAAAAAAGAGTTTTTTTCAAAAAATCAATGGACTGATATTATTGCTTTCCCGATGCATGAAAAAAATGATGATAGCATAGAAGGAGATATATATATTAGTATGCCAACTGCAAAAGAAAATGCTGAAAAATATAATCAGCCATATGAAAAAGAGGTTGCAAGATTAATTATTCATGGATGTTTACATTTATTGGGATATAATGATAATACAAAAAAACAAAAAAATGATATGTCTGATCTTGAAGAATCATTCTTAAAAAAAATTAAATGGAAAGATTTATTTGAATAATAATTCCGATGAAAAATTAAGATCAAATTTTCAGAATCTAATTAGTATAGTAAAAAAACTAAGAAGCCCTGATGGTTGCGATTGGGATAAATCACAAACGACGAATTCTCTAGTACCATACTTTATCGAGGAAGTTTATGAACTAATAGATAGTATTGATAAGAAAGATCCTGAAAATTTTAAAGAAGAATTAGGCGATGTGATGTTTCATTTAATATTTCAATCTCAAATCGCAACTGAAAAAGGACTTTTTACTATTAATGATATAATTGATAATATTAACAAAAAATTGGTTAGTAGGCACCAACATGTTTTTAACAATTTATCTCAATCAAAAACTAATCTTGGTAACCAAAACTGGGAACAACAAAAACATATTGAAAAAGCAAGAATTTCTAGGCTAGATGGAGTCCCAAATATTTTACCATCAACTATTTTCTCTCAAAGGATTCAAGAAAAAGCATCATTAGCTGGTTTTGACTGGGATGATGTTAATGATGTTTGGAAGAAATTAAATGAAGAAATCAATGAGCTAAAATCTGCTCAAAAAGAAAATGATTTTTACAAAATGCAGGAAGAAATTGGAGATTTATTATTTACAGTGATTAATCTTAGTAGATTTTTTGATATATCTGCTGAAAATGCATTAAGGAAATCAACTAAAAAATTTATTAAACGGTTTAGATTATTAGAAAAAGAGATTATTGATTCAAATCAAAATATAGATGATTATTCTTCAAGTGATTTAGATAAAATTTGGAGAAGAATAAAAAAAATATAGTTTAATCACCATATATTGTAAGTATTATTTTTCGTTCTTTAGAATTATTTTTATGTTCACATAAGTATATTCCTTTCCAAGTCCCAAGCATAATATTACCTTTAATTATTGGTATTATTAATGAACTGCCTAATATCGATGATTTAATATGTGCAGGCATATCATCTAAGCCCTCAAATGTATGAGAATAATTTTCATTACCTTCAGGCACCATATTATTAAAATGAGACTCAAAGTCAGATTTTACACTTTGATCTGTATTTTCATTTAATGTTAATGATGCAGAAGTATGCTTTATGAATAGGTGTAAAAGTCCTATTGTAACAGTTTTTAATTCTGGAATATTTTGAATTATAAAATTTGTAATTAAATGGAAACCTCTATTATTATTTTTGATAATTGTTTCTTTTTGTTCCCATATAATAATTATAACCTTAGGTTTTTTTCTCCTTTTTTCTAGCAGCAGGGAATAAAATATTATTTAAAATTAGCCTATATCCTGGAGAATTTCTATGTAGGGATAAATCTGTTGGTGGGTCACCAACAAAATGCTGATAATCTTCAGGATCATGTCCTCCGTAAAATGTGTATGTTCCTTTTCCATAGTTACCATGTAGATATTTTGCTTGATTTGATGCTGGATCCTCACCCATTATAGTTACGTGTTTTTTAATCATATTTTTATTAAAACCAGTAGTTTGTCCCATAAACCCTTTTATAATTGGAACATGGTTTTGTGTTAGCATTGTCGGGACCGGGTCATATTTAGCTGAAAATTCAAATAATGAAAAATAATCTGCTTCGGCGCCTCTTGTAATTGGATTATGACTTGGAGGATAATCTATATCAGAGAATTCATATATCATAGGATCTGTATAGATAGTAAAATTTGTAAATGCTAGTGATTTAGAATAATCAATTTTATTAACTATATCATTATCTATTGGTGTGCCATCAAATACGCTGTGTACCCCATCAATATTTTCTAATGATAGTGCTATGTCATAAGAATCCGTGGCGGAACACATAGCAAATAAGAATCCACCATTAGATATATAATTTTTAATAATTCTTGATATAGCTTTTTTCTCTTCATGAACACTTTTCATACCATATTTTTTAGCTAAGCTTTCGAATTTGTTTTTTTGTTCAATATACCAAGGAGCATTATGATAGTTTCGATAAAATTTTCCATATTGACCAGTGAAATCTTCATGATGTAAGTGAAGCCAATCGTATTTATCTAAAGTATTTTCTATAACCTCTTCATCCCATAATACTTGATATTCAACCTCAGCATATGTGAGCGCGAGGGTCACAGCATCATCCCAAGGTTGTTTATTTGGTGGTGAATAAATGGCTATTTTAGGAGCTTTTTCTAATACAACAATATCCATATTATTTTGTTCTATTGTAGAATAAATATCTAATAAATCGCTTCCAATTTCTAAAAAGGTAACCCCTCTTATTTTACACTCAGCCTGTATAAAAGAATGATTGTCAATTAAAAAAGAACCACCTTGAAAATTAAGCAACCATTCAACATTAATATTTCTATTTAGAGAATAGTATGCTATCCCGTATGCTTTTAAATGGTCATTCTGTGTTTGGTCCATTGGGATTAAAATTTTTTGTGGAAATATGTTATTAATAAATAATATTAATGTAAAAATAAATTTTTTCATTTAGATTTTTTCAATTTCCTTTATCTTCCTTATATGGTACCTAATTGGTTCTGAATAAATAGAGTCTGAGTATTCATTTAATATACGCATATAATATTCCATCGCCCTTGGGATGTCATTATAAATTTGCTCATAAATTTGACCTGATATAATGATGCCTCTATCTGCAAAAATAGTGCTTTCAATTGATTGCACTTGTTTAAGTGCTTCCTCAAAGTTTTTAAGTCTCATTAACAGGATTGCTCGTCTTAATGAAATGAGAGGAGTTAATTCTAATTCTTCATTATTTTTTATTATGTAATCTAATAATTGGCTTGCTTCAGAGATTTTTCTCTGTTTTAGAAGAAATTCAGATTTTAAAAAATCTTTAAAAGCATTTTTACCTCTTTCATCAGACTCTATATGATAATGATTTATTATATCTCTTATTTCCATCAGATCATTAAATGTGTTATTTGTAGGAGTCAGTGTTAAAAATATCTCATTAATGATTGATAACGCTGTGTCTGGTTCTCCTGAAAAAAGATATATTTCAACCAATTTATTTTTTATTTCAGGTATTTTATATATAGTATAAATAGAATCTAAGAATGATATAGATTTATTGAAGTCTCCTTTTGCTAGCAAAACATCACCAATTCGTAATATAATTTTCTTTTTTAATTCTAGAGGTGGATTTTCTGAAAGCGCGGTAATATATAAATTTGATGCTTTATCAAAATCTTCAATAATTCGATATTGAATCTCTGCTAACCTAAATTGTGCTTCTGTGATTAGTGTTGATTCTGGTATAGAAACTAATATAGAATCATATATAGATAAACTAGACTGAAGGTTACTAGGAGAAATTTTAGAATAAACTTGGAAAGCGTCTTCAAAAAACAAATTATTATTATAAAAAAACGGAACTATATCGTTTTTTTCCATTGGTGAAATCTGGTCTTCAAAAGTTTTAGCCAATCCTAATAAAGCTTCTCCTAATTGATATCCTTTTAATTCTTTTTTTAGAGCAAATTGATATGCTTTAGCTGAAAGCGAATAAGAGCCTTCAACACGTAAACTATTTGAAAACCCGAGCCATTTTTTTGCATCAAAGAATCCTTTATTCGCCCAATCAAGATAAACTTTATAAGAGTTAGAGTATTCTCCATGTTTAAAGTAATGATCAGCCAATGTAGGTAATAGAACATCGGGGTATTTAGAGCTAGTCTCTAATAATTTTATTTCTATAATATTTTTTGCTTCAATGTCATCGCTCATCATTAGTATGCGCCTAGAAACTGTTGATGCTCTTCCTGCATTTGACAATAATGTTAAAACATATTCATCTATGGCTTTTTTATATTCTTTTCTTTTTTGATAATAATTTCCTAGTTCTTGAGCTAAAAATTCACCACCAAAGTTTTTTCTACCCTTATCAATCATATCAAACAATTCTTTATCTAAACTATATTTGTCATATGTTGTTAATAAAATTCTGTAGAATGATTTATTGTTATTAAAATTATTAATTCCATCAGACCAAACTTTTTTAGCTTGATCTATTTTTTCATTTAAATAGTAAAATTCTCCTAGTTCTATACTTAGATGAATGTCTTTTGGATTTCTAATTAAATAGTATTGTAGAAAATTTATTCCATCATCATAACGTTGACTTTTTTTATAAATGTTTTTCAGACTTCTTATAGCTTGAAAATTATTTGGACTTTTGCTAATTATATCTTTGTAAATACTGATTGCGGCATCCCAATCCTTTTTAATTTCATACATTCTGGCGGTTTTAATTGATGAGGTAAACTGGCTAAAGGTAAATGAAGCCAGAGAACAGAAAAAAATACCTCTAAGGATTGACTTCTTCATTTTTACCATTATTCTTAATTTCAATTTGGCTCATAGCATTAAAATATCTCTTGATCATTGTTTGATATTCTCTAGTATATCCTGAATTAAGAGAGCGGTTTAATGCTTCTAGTGCAATATTTTGTCTTTGTCCTAAATTTTCAGGTAATCCACCAGGGCTTGAGTATTTAAATGAAGCATCACTAGAAAAAGACTTCCTTTCATCTTTATAACCTCTCTGCGATAAAGAAGTTTGACTATCTAACATTCTTGATAGAATTCTACGCTGTTTGTTTTTTGTTTTTCTATTATAGCGAAATTTTGACAAGTCAGATATCACATCTTTCATATCTTGGTTAATCCCATTTAAATCTCCTTGTCCCTGTTGATTCCCAGATTGTTGTATTTCTTTAATTAATTGTTGAAGTGATTTTTGAATATTTTTTTGTCCTTGTAGCATAGATTTCAATATTTGCTGCTGTGCAGATGATGACATTTGTCCTAAACTTAAATTATTCCCTTGTTGGTTTATCCCTTGTTGTTGTCCAGCCATTTGTTGCATCATTTTTAAGAATTGTTCAAAGCCGCTCGCTGAGCCTGACGATTGCATCTCTTGAATGCTTTGAAATAGGCTTAGAGCAGCTGAATTTAATCCTTCCATAGCCATACTTTGGTTTTGACCAGCATTTCTAATATTTCTATTTGTTATATCTAATTTAGTTTGTTCAATTGCATTATTAGCTTTCCCAATTGATTTTCCTATTTGAGGAGTAATAGAAAATGTTTCTTTTGATAATGCTATCATCTGATTAATTGTTTGATTTAATTGGTCTTGAATTATCTGTTGCTTGTATGCCATCCCTTTTAATCGAGATGAGTTTCTTGAAAGAGACAATGTTTCTTTTCGCAATTGTTCTTGTTTTTTAGATAGAAAAAGAATATTACGCATTACTTTTTCTAATTTACCTGCCATTTCAGATACAGTTTCATTTTGAAATTCTTGTTGGATATTTGATAGCTCATTTTGGATATTATTTAAATTATTTAGAGATGCTTGGCTTGATAATTTCGCATTTTTAATATCTTTATTTTGTAGGCTTGATATTGTTTTTTCAATATAATTATTAGCCAATTTAAAATCTGAATTATCTTTTAATTTCTCTAAACTTTCGGATGATTTTTCACTAAATGGTTTTATTAATTCTGACGCAGTATTGATATCTTGATTAATATTATTTAATTCTTCAAGCCCTCGAAGTTCTTCTTGCCATATTCTTGATTCAGCAGATTTATTATCAGATAAATCTAAATTTTCAATATCTCTATCTAGTTTATCTTTTTGTTGAACTAATTTTTCTAATCTGTTTTTCAGCTCATCCATTTTTTGTTCTGCCTGTAATCTCTTAAATATGTCAATGTATCTATCGAGTTCAGATTCAATCTCTGAAATATTATTGGACATATTCTCTAATGCTTTTTGTAATGATTGTAGATCCATCTCTTCTAATGAGTTTTGAGCATCTTTTAAATTTTCTAATAGGTTTTCAGGGATAATTTCTTTTATTAAGTTTGATAATTCTTTGAATTTTTTTGCTAAATCTGGAAGAAATAGATTATGCTTTTCACTTTGTTCCATCAGTGTTTCCATGGCATTAGAGATATCCTTTATTTTATTTAGTTCATCCTTTGCTTGATTAATCATATCTTTAATTTTTTGTTTATCTTCCCATTCTAGGTTATTTTCTGTTTTCAAAACATTTAGCTCCATATTATCAATCTGATCTTTTAAGTCTATAAGGTCATCTATACTATCACTGAATTGTTCTTTTATATTGTCTTCCTTATTTTCCAATTTTTCATATAAATCAGACAATGATGGTACTTTTGCTATAAATGTTTCGGAAATGGTTTTTTTAGGCCCTGAAATATTATCATTATCAGTTAACTCAAAATGATAATGTATTTCATCTTCTGGCATCAACATCAAATCTGACAAATTCCAATGCGTTTTTATTGTTTGTTCCGTGGTATCTTGGTTTAACTCAGGGATTACAAACATAGCTATATATGGTTCTACATTCAAATATTCTGGTCTCCTTATTTCATAAGCAAGCTGCAGGCTATTAAATCCATAATCATCTTCAATCTCTATATGAAATTGAATTATTTGATTATTTCCTAATGTTACTATTGGTGCGGGTTTAATTAATCTAATAGTTGGTTTATTATCTGGTAGAATATTAATACGGTATGGTATTGGATCTCTATTGGTAATCCCCCGCTGATCAACCAAATGAACCGAAAATTTTCCTTCATTATCAATTATAAAATCACCACTAGCTTCATTTTTATTTGTTTCAAAAAATATAATAGTGTCATTTTTATTCATAAAACAAGATTTTAGATTTTTGTTACTTTCTAGATTGATTTTAACAGTTGATCCTTTTAGGCCTTGAACAACAGCAATGCTACCATCCAGATTTTCTGCAGGCAGTTTCGAGTATGATGGTGGCATAATTATTATTTCAAAAGTTTCTAGCTTAGGTCTATCTGTGACAAAGATTGTATCAGGAACTGATTTAACATATTCCCAAGCTTCATAAAAATATTTTGCATTAACAATTGCACTATATTCATAGTCTTGAAACAGCTCAGGTAATGCATATTCAAAAAAACCAGAAGAATTCCTTCCAACTTTCAAATTAATTATTGATGAATCTCTACTGTTAAGTGCTATTTGCGTTGGAATGAGTCTTAATAAAACAGAGTCAGGGGATTCACCCTCAGACATGATTAAAACAGAAATTTTTTCACCACCAAGAATATGCTGGTTTTTTGTTAGACTATGTAAACTAAATGGTTTTGGTGCAGAAAATTTTACACTATAGTTTTTCCATCTATAAAATGCACTAGAGCTTTGGTTCCAAAAAATTGATAAAAATATTATAGATATAAACATAACAATTATTGTAATGATTTTTATATTAACTAATGGCTCTTTGTTAATGATATCGCTCGGATTTACATCATTTATTTTTTTTGATATATTATTAATAAAATTATCAGCGAGTTCTGAGGATTGATGTTTATTATTTTTTGTTTCAATTTGATAAGCATTTAATGCTGTGTCTATGTTTTTAGGGAATATATTTTCCCCTATCAAAGAAGCTAGGTTTCGCCAAGAATAATTTTGGTGGCGATTTTGATTAATGATTATATAGGATATGCCTAACCAGATTAAAGTAATTAAAAAAGCGATTAATATTATAAGTAAAATTGTTTTTTTAATAATGGGTGAAAAATAAAATATAGACTCAAGTAATATGAAAGTAACCATTAGGCCTATGAAAGTCATGAGAACTAAAAAAGATATACTTATTACATCTACTTTTATCTTTTCATTTCTTACTGATTTTAAATATCTATGAATTTTCATTTTATTGGGTGAGTGCGTAATAGATAATATTTACACCCATTTTTAGTGCTAATTCTCTTATTTCAGGAGGGTCATTATGTACTGAAGAATCTTCCCATCCATCTCCTAAGTCTGATTCATAAGTATATAAAACAATTAGTTTATTGTTTTGATAAATACCTAAAGCCTGGGGGGGTTTATTATCATGTTCATGAATTTTTGGCAGACCATTTTCAAAGGTATAGTAAGATGAAAAAATAGGGTGGCTGTGAGGAAGTTCGACGAAGTCTTTATTCGGAAAAACTTTTTTAATTTCTCGTCTAAAAGACTTGTCCATTCCATAGTTATCATCAGCGTGAAGAAAACCACCATTGCTGAGAATTGACCGCAGTTCAATAATCTCATTTTCAGAAAATCTAATATTGCCGTGACCAGTTATGTATAGATATGGAAAATATTTTGCATTATTGTCAGTTAATTTGATTCTAACTTCTTTTGTTGTTTTAACCATTGATGTGTTTTCTTTTAAATAGTCCAATAAATTTGGTAAGCTACTAGGGTCACAGTACCAGTCACCACCTCCACCATATTGTATTCTTGCAATATTAAACTCTTGAGAAAACAAGGAACATGTTATAATAAATATAATTGCATAAAATTTCATTGTTTTATATATGATTGCCATTAGCTATTTGTTCATAAAATTTTTATTAAATAATCGTCTAGAATATACCTAGTCTCTTCTTGTAAAAGATATATGAATACTTAAATTTCCATCAATGTTGAAACAAAAAATATTTAATTGGTTCATTTTACTATCAGTAATGACTACAGGACTTAGCTCGCAGTTAATAAGTAAAGAAAACCCCAAAAATCTTTTTTGGGGTTTAATAAAAATAGATAAAGAAAATAACTCTGAAGATATTCATTGGTTCGATAAATGGTTTCGCACTAGAGAATTTGCTGCTCCTATTACATACATGCCTGTTGAAATTCGTTATGGATTAGGTTTTAATGGAAAATTTTCAGGTAGTTCATCATCTCCTTCTGCTGGCGATATGGATAATTGGATATGGTATGACCAAGAAGTTTCCCCTTTGGAACAAAAGCCAGAGAATATAGTGGGGAGTTCGATAGATATTGATTTTGGTTTAATTAATATACCAAATAAAATAATGAATACTAGTTGGATGAATTTTTTAACTGGGTTTAATTACAGATCCAGTTCTATTTTTGTACCAAAGGCGATACCAGATGACTGGAAAGAAGGTACTAGTTTAAATGAAATTAATATTGAGTTTAAACCAGAATTAACTGAATATCTAATTACAAATACTATTCAGTGGCAGCCATTCAATCCATGGTATATTAATTTAAGATATGGATATGGTCTCGCCTATTCTAAATTTTATTTCGATAAAGATGTTGAAACAATAAGCGCATCTCCTAGCGGGAGTGGTACTTCAATGTCTATTGGTGTGGGTTTTCGCTATATAATAGACCCAGGGAAAGTAAATCGTTTTTCTGTTGGAGTTGACCTTCGTCATTCTTATACAAAAATAAATAAAATTACTGACCCAGATAATGTTACTCCGGTTAATAGGTTTGATCTTGCTAACTATGGGATATATTTAACTCTTTCAACTTTTTATGGCGGGAAAAAGACTATCGGTGATGAAGCAAAAAAGATATATTATGGGAAAGATTATTTATCTGCAAAAAGTAAGTTTATTGAGTTTATAAACAAATATCCAAATCATTCAAACAGATATAAAGCAATGGAATACATATCCGAATGTAATAAAAAGATACCTTATCAAATAATGGAAGAGGGTCTTTTATTTGATGATAATGGTGAATCTGAAAAAGCCTTACAAAAATATATAAAAGCCAGGTCAAGAGTAGTAATTGATGATACTCTAATTGTCGAATCATTAAATTTTCGAATTGATGAAATAGCAAGAAAATGGATGAATTCTGCAGAGTTATTATTGGATAAAGGTTTATATAACCAGGCTTTTGGTTTGGTAAAGAAAGTTGCAAGCTTTTCAGAGATTGGTAAAAAACAAATTAACAGGTACAAATCTTTTGTTATACTAGAAGAGGGGAAAAAATTGCAATCTATTTTAATTCTTGGGAAAGCGATGGAAAAGTATTCTGAGGCATTAGATATGAATAACGAACTAGAATCACAAATAATGGCATTACAATATCAGGCTGGAATACAACTCGTTGAATTAGCAGATAGAGTAGATGAATTTGATGAAATTATTTTAGCAATAAAATCTCTTGAGCAAGCGAAAGAATTATCATCTGGGATTGGTTCTAGAAATGAAAAATTATTAGAGGACTTAAATAATAAATTAAAAAGTTATGATAATTATAAAGCGAATCTATTGATTAATCAAGAGATGTCTAGGGCTCGATATTTACAAGCTATAGCTAGATCGGCTAGGTTGACTATTGGGATGTCACTACCATTAATTGAGGATTTATTAGGTGTTCCACATGATAAAATCATATCTGAACAAAGCACAAAGAAGGAACAACTTTGGATTTATTTTTTAAATGATAGGCAATTGCAATTATCATTTAAGGACTTCATTTTATTTAAAATTGAAGAAATTTAGATTTATAAAATGAATATAATCCACATTGTAATCAGGCCAACATACTCATTAGTTTTTATTAGATGAAAAATATAATCAAAATATTATTTGTGGTTTGTATACCCAGTATTATAGTTGCACAATCGGCTCAAAGAGACTATAACGAAGAGCTCAGGTATCAGAATGATGCAATAAATAAAATGAAAAAAGAGATTGAAGAATTAAGCTCTAAGTTAAGGAAAGCCAATATTAATGAAACAACCGCATCCAAGAGAATTACAAACTTAGATGAGGAATTAGCTTTAATTAATAAACTAATACAATCACTAAAAAAGGAGGAAAATTTTAATAGAAATAAAATAAATATTCTAAAAAAAGACATTAAAACAAAAGAAGATGAACTAAAAATTTTGAGGGAGAGGTATGAACAGCGAATCATAAATACTTATTTAAAAGGCCGAGTCTCTGATTTAGAAAAGGTGTTATCGTCAACATCTTGGCGCCAAGCAGTTTATAGAACTCAATATCTTAAGATAATATCTTCGATCGAACAAAAAATGACAAAAGAAATAGAAGGTTTATTATTAATAATAAATAAAAACAAGCTAAAACTAGAATCATTATTGAGGCAAAGTATTTCGTTAAAAAGAGAGAAACAAAAGCAAATGAGCTCACTTAGGAAAATGAAAATTAAAAGAGAAAAAGAGCTTACTAGAATTAGGCAAGATAAGTCTGCATTGGCTAATTATATGCAAGAAAAAGCAGCTGGAGTAAAACAATTAGAGTCTATAATAAAAAAAGTATTAGAGGATAAAGCAAGGTTTGAGAGAGAAGAAAGAATACGTCAACAACAAGAAGCATTAAAAACAAAAGAGTTTAATTTGCTGAGAGGTCAGTTACCTTGGCCAACTAAAGGGAGAGTTATTTCTAAATTTGGTAAACAATGGAATTCTAAATTGAAAACAACTACAGATAATCCAGGGATTGATATAAAAGGGCAACCGGGTTCACCTATACGTTCTACAATGAGTGGTGTTATTACAACTATCACATATATAAGAGGCTATGGTACAACAATAATCATTGATCATGGAGGTGGGTTTTATACTGTATATAGCCATGTTGTAAATATCCAAACAAATGTTGATAGTGAAGTTAGATCAGGAGATGTAATTGCATATATGGGAGACTCTGGCTCAGTAAATGGTTCTAAGCTACATTTTGAAGTTTGGGGCAAAGGTCAAAAACTAGACCCAGAGAAATGGTTAATTAAAAAGTAATGAGTAGTAGTCTAATTTCTGCTCAAAAGGGGATCTGGGATAGATTAATAAAAATAGCAGATTCTGATAGTATTGGGAGTGCGTATTTGTTCTCTGGTCCAAAGGGTTCAGGTAAAGAAGGGTTGGCAATAAACTTTTCGCAGCTGCTTAATTGTAAAAAATCAAGCTCTGAAATATGTTATAAGTGTGAATCATGCATAAGGTTTAAGTCCTTACAGCATGAAAGACTAAATATTATTTTACCTCTACCGATGCCAAAAAGTAGGGAAACTGTTAACAATAAAAATTTTATTCCAGATGATTATGTTGACTCTATCAAAAAAAAATCAACAGACCTTTTTTATAAAATTCTAATCCCTAAAGCTAATAGAATACTTATACAATCTATAAGGGATTTAAAAAAAACATTATACCTAAAACAAGAAAACGATGGTGGTAGGAATATAGTCATTATTTTTGATTCAGAATTATTGTGTTCTGGTCAAGGAGAATCAGGAAATGCATTATTGAAAATATTAGAGGAGCCACCAGAGTTCACCACGATAATACTTGTGACTGATCATAAAAAATTATTATTTGAAACAATCATTTCACGGTGCCAAGAGATTGATATACCAAAATTACCAGATGATTATATTCTTAATTGGTTAACTCGAAGGGATATCAAAGAAAAAGAAGCTAACTTCTTGGTATCTATTTGTAGGGGGAATGTCCATCAAGCGCGGGCATTTTCATCAAGGCCAATAAAACAAATAATGAATACAATCGAAAAATTACCTACCATATTTATAAATAATAACTCAAGTGAATGGAGATGGTTCACAGATTATTACAGTCGTCTTTATATATCTAATCAGCTAGAATTCAGTTATCATTTAAATTTAATTTTATTGTGGTTTAGAAATGCAATCAAAATTAGGCAAGGAATAAAATGTGATTTCGATAATACAAGTCTCGAATCTCATATAATTTCATTTAATCATAAATATCCAAAAGCAAATATTTATGCTATTATATTATGCATTGAAGATGTGAAAAAATCTGCATCTCAAAATTTATACATGCCACTAATACTATTGAATTTGATACTTGATATTCAAAAACATATACATGAATAAGCCATTTTATATTACAACGCCGATTTATTATGTTAATGATGCTCCTCATATAGGCACTGCATATACAACAATTTTAGCAGATGTTATATCAAGATATCAAAAGCAATTAGGCAATGATTCATTTTTTTTGACTGGATTAGATGAACATGGTCAGAAAGTTCAAGATGCAGCAATAAAACGAGGTGTAGATCCGAAAGACCATTGTGATGAAATGTCTGAGAGATTTATATCACTTTGGTCAAGGCTGCATATATCAAATAATGACTTCATTAGAACAACAGAGAGCAGACACAAAATTGTAGTAGAAAAAATATTAAAAACAGTTTATGATGCAGGTGATATATATGAAGATGAATATGAAGGACTTTACTCAGTATCTGAAGAGAGATTTATTACAGAAAAAGAAGCTGAATCTGGTCAGTTTCGAGATATTAAAAAGTTAAAAGAAAAAAATTATTTCTTTAGGATGAGTAAATATCAAAAACCATTAATTGAGCATATCAATTCTAATCCAATGTTTCTACAACCAGAACATAGAAAAAATGAAATTCTTGGATTTTTAAACCAGCCATTAAATGATCTTTGTATATCTAGGCCTAAGTCAAGATTGAATTGGGGGATTGAACTCCCATTTGATTCAGACTATGTTACATATGTATGGTTCGATGCTTTGATTAATTATATAACTGCACCTGGTTTTTCAGATGATAAAATTTCATTTGATAAATATTGGCCAGCGAATATTCATTTAATTGGGAAGGATATACTCACTACACATGCTGTCTATTGGCCAACAATGCTAATGTCCGCTGGGATTGAGATTCCAAAAACAATTTTTGCACATGGCTGGTGGCTAATAGAAGATGAAAAAATGAGTAAGTCCACTGGGAATGTGGTTAACCCTATGGACTTGATTGATGACTATGGCGTTGATCCTGTTCGATACTATTTAATGAGAGAAATGGTGCTTGGTCAAGATGCGAATTTTACTATTAAATCATTTGTTAATAGATATAATAGTGATTTGGCTAATGATTTTGGCAATCTTTTAAGTCGTATATCTACTCTAATAAATAAGAACTATAATGGGCATATCCCGGAAATATCATCTTTAGGTAAGGAAGAGAATAATATAAAATCTTTATCTATTGAACTTGTTAAAAAATTTGATTTCAATATGTCAAAGATGTCAATCAATGAAGCAATAGAAGAGATTCTTCAATTTGTTCGTACTATAAACAGATATTTTGAGCATATGGCTCCATGGAAACTTGTTAAGGAAAACTTAAGTTCTGCTGGGACTGTATTATACACTGGGGCTGAGGCACTTAGAATATGTTCTGTCCTTTTATCTCCGATTATGCCTAAAAGAACAAAAACACTTTTATCTGTTTTAAACGCAGATTCAAATAGTAGAAATTGGGGTGGATTAGAGCCTGGTAAAAAATTGGGAGACCATAGCCCATTATTTCCACGAATAAATTCTGATAATATTTGATGTTAGTAGATACCCATTGCCATCTATTTTTTGATGAATTTAAAAATGATATCGATGGAGTAATAAATCGAGCGAATGAGCAAGGAGTTACAAGTTTTATATGTGTTGGTACAAATATAAACGATTCAATTGAAAGCTATAAGCTAGCTAAGAAATATAAAAATATTTATTCAACAGCAGGAATTCATCCTCACGATTCAGAAGCTGCAGAGGATAATTATTTAAATGAACTTCGCAATCTATTATTAAATCAAAAAGTTATTGCTGTTGGAGAGATTGGATTAGATTATTATAGAAATATTTCTAAGCCTGATAGTCAAAAAATTGTATTTAAAGAACAGCTTGAGCTAGCTCAGGATATAAACAAGCCAATTGTTTTTCATAATCGTGAAGCTGATGAGGATATAATTAATATATTATCTGATTTTTCAGATGTAAATGGTGTGGCGCATTGTTTTTCCAGCACCTATGAAACTGCGTTAGAATTAATAGAAATGGGTTTTTATATTTCTTTTTCTGGAAATTTAACTTTTAAAAATAGTCATCTCCCTGAAGTAGCAAAAAAATTACCATTAGATAGATTATTAGTAGAAACTGATTCACCATTTCTTAGTCCTGTCCCATTTCGTGGTAAGACTAATGAACCAGGAAGAACACGATATGTAGCAGAAAAGCTGTCTAAGATTTTCAATTCTAATATTAATCATATAGCTTCAATCACAACTGCAAATGCAAAAAGCCTTTTTAATTTAGCATAAATCATTTCTAGTTTGGCAAAGACTCATACACATTCTTTCAGAAAAAAATGGGGTCAGAATTTTTTGGTGGACCCCAATATTATTAAAAAAATATATCAAACAATAGATCCAAAAGTCACTGATAATATTATAGAAATTGGGCCTGGAGAGGGTGCCCTAACTCAAATCATATTACCAAAAGTAAATGATATGATATCTATTGAGATTGACCCACTACTTATTGATAAACTTAGTAATTCAGTCATGTTAAAAAAATTGAAGATTGTTCATGATGATATTTTAAATACTAATATTTATGATTTAGAAATTGATAACCCAGTAAGAGTAATTGGTAATATCCCTTACAATATAACCTCTCAGATAATTTTTTGGTTAATTGAACAACTTGATTATTGGTCTGATGCATTCATTATGGTACAAAAAGAAGTGGCGCATAGATTGGTCGCTGATGCTGGAACAAAAGAATATGGTAGACTAACAGTAGTTGTTGGTGCTTATCTAGATGTTGACTATTGTTTTACAATCCCTCCAACAGTTTTTATTCCTAGACCAAAAGTAGATTCAGCTTTTATCCGTTTTTCAAAAAAAAAGAATGCTTTAATAGATGATCATAAATATATCAAATTTAATAAAATAGTTAGAGCTGCATTTAATCAGAGAAGGAAAATGTTAAAGAACTCGCTTAGTTCTTGGGATATTTCTGATAAAGTGAAAAAAGAAATTGATTTTTCGCGAAGGCCTGAGACATTGTCTATCAAAGAGTTTGCTTCGTTGGTTTAGTTCTTGTTTATAAACTAGGGTACGATTAAAATTCGCGGCAAATTTAACTTACCACAAAAATCCTTGAGGAGGTGAATAACGTGGTAGAAATACAAGTAAGAGACAAAGAATCTCTTGAGAGAGCCTTAAGAAGGTTTAAAAAGAAATGGGAGAGAGCGGGTATTCTTAGGGAACTTCGTAGCAGATCATTTTATATTAAACCAAGTGATGAAAAACGAGAAGCCAAAAAAAAGGCTACACGTAGGATGGCTAGAAATGCTAGAATAGAGGCTCTAAGAAATAATCCGCGAGGAGCTAGAAGACGAAGAGCCAAGCGCCCAACTGATAATAGGCGGAGTCGTTAGAATTAATAGATTTATATAACTATTAGTTTATTTATTAAGGGCTCGTTTTGTTCGAGCCCTTTTTTATTTCAAACTATAACACTCGTTTTACAAAAAAATAATATATTTAATTATTTTACAGTCAGGATTTTACAATGCTAATTAGAAGTATTTCTGGGATAAGGGGTCTTGTAGAAGAAGACCTAAAACAAAGCACTATTATAAAATATGCTCATGCGCTGCATAATAGTCTTGAGCCTGGTGTTATTTATGCGGGTAGAGATAGCCGACCTTCTGGAGAGGCTATTGTAGAGACCATCATACAAGAACTACTTATGCTAGGTAGAACAATCATTTACTGTGGTATAGTGCCAACTCCAACGATCCAGTATATGGTTAATATTAGTGAAGCAGTTGGCGGGTTTATCATTACTGCTAGCCATAATCCTATTGAGTGGAATGGGATAAAGTTTCTTAGAGGAGACAGTACTTTTTTTCATTCAAAAGACTGTGAAAAACTTTTTGAATATGCTGATAATTATATTCCGTATGAAAACCTTGCGAAAGAAGATGGAATAATGTGGGAAGAAAAAAATTCAGTACACAAACATACTATTAAGTGTGCATCTTTAAAGTGTATCAACCTCAATAGAATAAGAGAGAAGAATTTTAAGGTAGTTATTGATGCGGTTAATGGTGCTGGTGCAAATGCTCTGCCTGATATGTTAGAAATATTAGGCTGTGATGTAATTAGATTAAATTGTGATCTTAGTGGGAAGTTTACTAGAGGAACTGAGCCACTGCCTGAAAATCTTAAAGATTTATCTAAAAAAGTAATTGACCATGAAGCTGATGTTGGTTTTGCTGTTGACCCTGATGCTGATAGACTTGCTGTAGTAGATGAAAAAGGTAATCCACTTGGTGAAGAGTATACAATAGTGCTTGCGGCAGATGGTTATATAGAGACTATGCAAACAAAAGAAACGTTTGTGACTAATCTATCTACATCATTCGCTCTAGATAAATTAGCTATCGCAAAAAATTGTTCTGTCGAGCGCGCAGCTGTTGGGGAGGTTAATGTTGTTAATAAAATGAATGAAATAGGAGCAAATTTTGGAGGAGAAGGTAACGGTGGAGTAATCTTAAAAGAATGTCACCTTGGAAGAGATTCTCTGGTTGCTGTTACAATGGTTTTAAACCGCATGTCTCAATCTGAGAGTTCTCTAAGCTCAATTTTTAATACCCTACCTCATTTTAAAATAGTTAAGGATAAAATAAGTATTGAGGGAGTTGATAAAGATCATCTATTATCTAAAGCAAGTGATCTTTTTCATAATGCAAAACAAAATAAGACTGATGGAATAAAATTTATATGGGATAATAAATGGGTTCACCTTAGAGGATCAAACACTGAACCAATAATCAGAATTTATGCTGAAGCACCTACAGATAAAGAGGCAAAAGATTTAGTTGTTAAAGTGAAAAGCCTTTTACAATGAAATCTATTTCAGAATACATTGATCATACGAATCTACGACAAGAAGCAAATAAAGCAGATATTGAAAACTTATGTATTGAGGCAATTGAAAATAATTTTGCTTCAGTATGTATCAACCCTGTTTTTGTTTGTTATGCATCGGAAATATTAGATAAAGAAATACCAAAAGTATGTACAGTTGTAGGATTTCCCTTTGGAGCAGATCCAACTGAATTAAAGTTTGCCGAATCAAGATATTTAATTCATCAAGGTGCTGAGGAACTAGATATGGTAATCAATATTTCTGCGCTTAAAGAAGGAGATAATAAATATGTTCAATCTGAAATAGAGAAGGTAGTAGATGCTGCTGATGGTAATTGTGTAAAAGTAATTATAGAAACATGTCTCCTAAGCAATGAAGAAAAAAAAATAGCATCAGAAATTGCCGTAAATGCTGGTGCTAATTTTATTAAGACATCAACTGGTTTTTCATCCTATGGTGCGACAGAGGAAGATGTTAGATTAATACGTAAATCAGTCGGAATTGATATAGGCGTAAAGGCTAGCGGCGGCGTTAAAACATTATCGATTTTAAATATGTTAGTTGAAGCTGGAGCAAATCGCATCGGTACTAGTAATGCGATATTTATAATAAATGAGTGATCCCATAATAATTAAAAAAGGATTAGAGCTTGATCTAAAGATCAAATCGTTGGCGTATGGAGGAATGGGACTAGCCAAAATAGATAATTTTGTTATTTTTGTAAAAAATGCTATCCCTGGGCAGCATGTGAAAGCTCTCATATATAAGAAGAAAAAAGGATATGCGGAGGCAAAGGTAACTAGTATTATTAAAGAATCTCCAAACGCTATAGACGTAAAATGTAGTCATTATTGGATCTGTAGTAAGCTCCAGAGTCTAAGTTATAAAGAACAATTAAAAGAAAAAGTAATACAAGTCGAAGAAGCATTCCAAAGGCTTGGTGGTTTTTCTGATTTTAAACTAAATGATATAAAAGGCGCTGACTCTATTTACAACTATCGCAATAAAATGGAGTTTACTTTTTCGCCTAATCGTTGGGTCCTAGATACTGAGCCTGAGGGAGTTGACAGTTCTTTTGCTTTAGGTCTGCATATTCCTGGTAGGTTTGATAAAATTCTTAATATAGATGAGTGTCATATTCAACCTGAAATAGGCAATAAAATTTTATCTATTGCTCAGGAGGTATGCTTAAAACATCCAGATTTAAAACCATATAATCCGAGAACCAATGTAGGTTTTTTACGTCATTTGATGCTCAGGTTTGGGGTCAACACGAATCAATTAATGATAAATATTGTAACAGGATATGATGACATAAACAAGCTGTCGCCGCTAACTGATAGATTAATAGATGAAATACCAGAGATAACATCGATGGTTAATAATGTAAACACACGTAAGGCAGATGTGGCATACGGAGAATTTGAGAATCTGATTTTTGGGAATCAATATATAGAGGAAAAAATTGGAGAATTAACGTTTGAAATTTCTGCTAATTCGTTTTTTCAGACGAATACGTTCCAGGGTGAAGTTTTGTATGACGAAGTTTTGAAAGTAGCAGGTCTGACCGGCGATGAGATTGTATATGACCTCTATTGTGGAACTGGGAGTATCGCTTTATACTTAT
>CAZYDX010000011.1:0-29797 GCA_964646455.1 uncultured bacterium
AAAAATAGGCCTCACTACTTTCTATAAATGCAACACTAGCAGGATTATATGGAATCCCAGCAATACCGCGACCGGAGGCAACGTGAGCACCTCCCATTCCTATCGCACGAGCTGAGGTCTCTAGCTTTAACCAGTTCGCTGTAGAAGTGGCAACCTTGGTAACCACCTCAGGAATATCACGATACTGGCCAAATACAGATGACGTAACTATTAACCCAATAATGAAAAATCTACTCACCGAATCACCGCAAACTTTCCAACTTTTTCTTTTCCATTTTTGCTCTCTACATGATAGATATAAAGACCAGGAGCAACCTCCTGATTATTAACGGTACGCATATCCCACCAAGCATTACCAGATGTTAAACTCTGATGTTCAAGTTTGTTAACAAATTCACCAGTAACTGTATAAATACTAATCGTACACTGACCTGGCAAATTCGTAAACCGAATCTGCCTCATATATTCACTCTCTTTGTAACCTGAACGAACAATATAAGGATTTGGAACTACACCTATATTATTTAGATTTGCTTGCGGCTGTATACCAGGATATACCTGTACATAATTCCTATCAAGAACAGTAGTCCCTTTTGAATTTTCTATATATGCATAACCATCAGGACTTGCCCATTGATCTGGATTAGAATAATTTGTATCAACTACAGCATTAAACTGACCATTGCCTACAGGCTCATATATAGTACGGTATGGAGGCTCCACACCCATATCATATGCAACGATTGAATATGTATACTCCAGTCCATCAATGACATCTGTGTCTTCAAAAACATAATGGAATGTGTCCCCCGCTACGATATACGGTTCATCTAGCCTGATCATATCAAGACCAGTATCTTCTCCTAGATTAAACCAGGGGAAATAATGATCTTGACCTTTGATTGAGTGCCCTCTAGTCAATTTTTTATAACACCTGAGCGTATCAATCGGAGCTCCATATTCATCAAAAATTATTTTATTATCATATAATGTTGCAGTGTCAGATGCTGTATAATAAGTACATCTTACAGAGTCCTCCTCTGCAGAAAGATCAAACTGTGCATATGGACGCCATCCTACAAAAATACCATCTGTGTCATAGATCATATCATCTGGCTTGCCCCAATTATCTCCTCCATCTAGACTTTTATAAATCTTATAACCTTCAAAATCAGCATAGCCAGTCACTACATCCGTTGAAGATTCGGCACGATTATTCCAATAAAGCTTTACCTTGCCTTGGTCTGTTACAGCATGAACGGTCGGACGTGTAGGGGGCGTAAAACCCTGATAGCGCGAATTATACATTACCTGAGCAAAACGAGCATTATTTATCAGATCTTCTTCATTCTGACCAAATATAATACAAAAAGAAAAAGGAACTTCTCTCCCAACAGGCAAGTCAAATGGACCACAGCTTAATATCAATACACAGTCTAGCCCATCTGGCTCTCTTAAAAATGCTGGCTCTTCTTTTAAGCCTTCCAAGGAATCAAAGTGAGGATTGAGCTCTGTTCCAGCATCGGTACCTGGGTTAGGGGTATGAAAATACCATTCGTGCTCATCGTCCATTAGGTTAGTAGTGTCACCAATCATTAGCTTGTAAAGTATCTCTTCTTTATTTCTTGCCTGTGGACATCCTGAAGCACCGGCATAGCATCCACTTGAATTTCCCTCTGCCTGCGTAACACCTGGTCTGCTATACCAATCAAACCAGTGCCAGTCAGTCATTTTTAAAGGCTCTCCAGGAAAAATATCAGTAGTCCCATCCTGATCTAAATCAACCTCAACAGTAGCTCTCGGAGAGTCAAGCATCTGCGTCGCGACTATACCAAAATTATTTCCACTAGGACTTTCATCATCCATAGCATAACCAGGAATGCCTGAGAGCCCATCATAATCTCCGACCATAGCCAAACTAACGGATAAGCGCTCATTATTGAGTTCAAAAAACTCATAATAATATTTCATGAAATCATCATCGTTTGTATGTAATCCTGAATTGTAGCCTCCTTTATCACCAACTAAAACGTCTGCATCCATGTAAAACCCAAGTGACATACCCTTATAATCAAATCCCTTACCCCTATTCAGCTTCGTACCATCAGGCATAATCATTCCATCTCCACAAATCTGATTGCCTTCACTATCAAGAACCGGCACACCGTTCTCGTCCTCAGCACACCAGTCTCCACTTTCATTTCTGACTTTTACAGTGACAAACATAATATCCTCAGCATAGGAGACTCCATAAGAGTGAGCCGTTGACATAACCCTAAGCCCAGTAGGATATCCAGTCGTTTGATATTCGTTATTTGTATTAACAACATTCCCCCTGTGAGCCCAACGATCATCAAACTCCATGTATACATCCATATCAGAAACAAAACGTCCAGGCACTTCCTCCCAGCAATCCTGATCTTTTCTTGCATTATCACAACCAGGCAAAAATCTATTAAAATCTTGGCTCCACCACCCCGGCCAGAATGACTCTTCAACAGCTAGCTCACTGTTAAATCTTTTTGGCCATGTAGAAGAATAGTCGCTATGGGCCAACAACGGGTATGTGTCTGCAGCATCTGTAACATA
This sequence comes from uncultured bacterium, assembly GCA_964646455.1. Lineage (GTDB taxonomy): Bacteria > Fidelibacterota > Marinisomatia > Marinisomatales > UBA1611 > TMED80. The sequence goes on from CAZYDX010000011.1 coordinate 2,590, forward strand.
AGTATTCCCAAACAAATCTCCTGCAGTTACATCTGTATTATGGGTGATTGTTCTTGACATTGTGCTCGCGTGCCAGTCTGTGTTATAGGTTGGATCTAATCTGGAAAACCAAGACTCAGATGCTGTCGCTCCATAGTAAGAAAGTACATCATCCTTGGTCCATTCTTCCTGATCTTTCCCATAGTCGTATAGATCAAACTGATCTTCACGACTTTTTAATTTTGGCCTTAAGGCCCATGGATAAATAAGTCCTATTCTTGAAGAAGCATCATTTGGATCTAGCTCACCAAGCGTACTTATAATTATTTTTGAGTTGTCGGGATCCTCTACCCACTGATAAGCATCTGTTATATCATCTACAGAATATTTTTTAGATACGCTGTCAGGGTCCCAGCGACCATCATCCTCTTCAGCATTAAACAATATACCAACAAAATTAGTATCTCCATTTTCATACCAGGATTCATAGACACTCTGAGACTCCCATATACTATATACTACAAATCCTTCATTATCGACAACAGATTCAACTGGAAGCCACTGGAATTCAGAAGTTCTCTTATGGCCAGGTAGACCAGCTAAAAAAGCGACTGAAGGTAGGTATGAATAATCACCCCATAATCCAGAGGGTTGCTCATCCCAATTAATAATGTTACCATAGTTTGAAATACCATTATTTATTTTACCCTGCAACAAATATCCTATCGCCCGATCATTCATTGGGTTTGTTGGAAAAGGAAAGTCTCCAATCCTCGCCACTGAATTTACTTTAAATGGATCGACTACTTTATCCCGTTCATATTTATTTCCGCCAGCTAACAATAGACCTGCGTAGAATACTATAACTATTAATGAAAATAATCTTATTTGTTTAATCAAAGTCAAACCTCACATTGAAATTAATCTCCCTTGGCTGTGAAAAACGCCAGGGCCTATCATAGTATGCGCTTGATAGATAATGCTCTGAATCAGCAAGTCCAACTCTATCTGTATAATATGCACCAGGATTTCCTGCTTTACCTGTTAGAGGCCAAACATCAATCTCATTTCTGATATCTAGTAGATTATATAAACTAAGTCCAATACTAATCTTGTGCCCCATTACCATAATATATTTATTGAAATTAAGGTTTACATTCCTATACGCAGGACCGCGCTTGGAGTTTATATTTTTTTCATCTGGCTTAGGATCTTTTCCTGCAAAAATATATGGAGTATAAGGCCCACCACTCTGATAGAAAGCGGTCAGTGCAGCATTTATCCCATATGGTAGTCCTGTATAGAACCAGAAAGTTAAATCATGAGGCCGATCATAGAACTGCAGAGACTCCTGGCTAGGAGCATCTACATACTGGCCACTGACATTTGCCCAGGGATATTCGCTATTATTCTTTGCTATTGAATAGGTGTACTGAAGCTGAGAACCAAAAGCTCTACCTCTGAATTTCAGTGTTAAATCAATACCCTTAGAACTTCCATAGTCACCGTTTTCACTAATATAATAAGAATACACACCAGACCGCTGGAATGTATTTTTTGTTAACTGGTCCATGTTTTTGACCCAGGCCATAAGAGAGTATGACCAATTTTGTCCAACCTGGACATTGAACCCGGCAGAATAGGACTGCGTTCTTTCCGCATTCATTGTAGCATTTCCGACAAGACCCTCGCCCTCTTCAAACAATTCTTCCGGATCTTCCATACGATTTGTATTTAGATAAATATCTGAGTACCTAGGTGTTTGGTAGTAGAGGCCATAGTTAAAGGTAAACGTTGATTTATCTGTTATAACATGACTAAAACCAATCCTAGGACTTATTTTATAAAACCAGTCGGCATTTTTTAAAATAACTTTTTGTCTTGGTAGGCCCGCCAACACACTTACTTCTTCATTATTATCCCACTTATCATTATCATTGAGGTCCGAATAATACCAGGGAGTCCCCGGAGTGTATTTACCAGTAGTATCTGCCCATATTTGTGTATTATAGTTAACCATATCAATTCGAATACCATAGTTGATTACCATCCATGGAACCTCGAAAGTATTTTGCATATATGCAGAAAATTCCTCTGGCTCACGGTAGTCATCCCACTTGCCATTTTGATTTGAATCAGAATATTTTTCACCCTTGTCCCATTTACCATTATTCTCACCAATATCTGGATTGACGTAACCACTGTCAATAGGCAAGAGGCCATCGGGTCCAGTATCTTGCCAATACTCAGCAAAGGTCTGCCTAAATGCTGCCTGACCAAGCCAAGGTCTAATGATCTCAAGAAAATTAAGTCTATGGTACTTATAATCGAATCCCCAACGAGCTTTCCACTTATCGGTTATCTGGGAGGTTATATCGATCCGAACCTCATCTGTCACAGCTCTAGAATCTGCATAAAAATCATCGTGCCCACCAAAAGCACGTCCTTCTTCCCAGGCATAGCCACCTGGTGTTGGCATATAGTAGTATATATCTTCAGGATCCCAAGGACGATATGTAGGGGATTGAGAATTTCCAGGAATATTTTCAAACTGCAACCTGATACTATTCCAATCTAAAAATGGTTCATAGTCTTCATACATTTCAGGTTCCAGCCAGTAGCTACCATCTCTATGCTCTAGCTCCTTGACCAGCTCAGGACCATCCCAAGTCCCATCATTATCCCAATCCGTAAAGCTCTCACCGACGTCCCAGACTCCATTACCATTAGAATCATCAAAATTTTCAGCGGACTCCCAATTCCACATGCCTGGCATAGCACCAACATGCCAGCCACTAAGGTCGTCTCTATTTGTATATCTAATTGTGTCACCATCTTCACCAATTCCATATGGTATTACATATGGGTTTTCAGGATCTGATATATCTTTATTGCCAGCAGGATGTCTCCATTCAAACCAGTTTGGAAAGCCATCATTGTCATTATCTCTCCAGCGCACACCTTGGAACTGGTCTTGTATAAACCGCGCAAACCGAATCGTATAAAAAGTTTTTGGTGTAAGTGAATGGTTAATCTCAAAGTTTACCCTATAGGTATCTCTAAATAATTCATTTCTCCCCTCATCCCAATACATATATCTAACATTGAATGCTTGCAGATGATTTGCAACCAGCCAATAACTTAGATGAAATCTGAGCTTACCAGAATGCCTGTAACTTAATTTTGTAAAAATATCATATGTTTTATCAAAACCAAATCCTCTAAATCCAGAAACATTATCCCATGGATTAACTAGGTTTGCTTTATTCGAAGCTAGCGTATCGAGAATTAGGTCCTGATCCTCTCCCTGATACACCTTATCATCAAACTCATAAACACTATAATTATCTTCTGATGTATACTGGCCACTAAACCAAAATCTCAACTTAGGGATACCTAGTACCGGCCCACCAATACCAAAATTATAGTCATTGAGTCCTCTAAGTTTATCAAAATTTTCATTGTCATTTTTTTTTCCTCTTAGGTTATTAAGAAAAGCGCCTACAAAACTTGTCTCATACTCAAAGTGATATTCAATCTTTTCGCCTCCAGAGGCAGTATGCCAGTTAGATACTGCAGACATGGCATCTCCATACTCAGCGTTAAACCCACCTGGCTGCCAGTCGAATTCATTGATCGCAAAAAGGTTTAGCCTGGTGCCAGATCCTATTCCACCAAATATAGGATTTCGTATGTACATACCATCAATCATATAGGCTATCTCTCCAGACCTACCTCCTCTTACATGCACCTCTTCAAGACCTCTCTCTTCTTGGTTTGGAATACCTCTTGTTTTACTCTCTACCTTAACAACGCCAGACTGCAATGAGTAAAGCTCAGACATGTCTCTTATTGGCAATGACTGAATCGCTTCCTTATCTACCGTAATCTTTTTGGCAGTGGCACCCCTTTCTACAAGAGGCCTCGTTCCTAATACTTCTACCTCATCACCTTCAACAGCTGCAACAGGCAATATAGGATTTAACCAAACAGTCTGATCCATCATCACCTGAATCTCTTTATAAGTTTTTTTCTGATAACCAACCATTTGGACAACAACATCATATTTCCCGACCGGAATATTTAATATAAGAAAATTACCCTCTGCATCAGCTGCAGTACCGGCGCCTATCTCAGGTATATAGACAGTCGCACCAGGAAGCCCCATCGAATCTTCATCGGTAACTCTTCCTCTGATTGTACCATCAGTGCCTGCATAGACCAATTCGATACTAAAAAGAAAGAAAATTATAGCTACTATTTTCAACACATTCTTCATTCTTCATTCTCTCCGATACGAATTGTGTGAAATCCTGTTTGATTACTGATCTTCATAGGATCAAAATCAAAGTCTGATAAATTACCAATCTCATTCATATTAATGATATGCGCAGGGCTATAAATTTGTCGGAAAACATTGCCTGATTTTTCAATATCAAGCTTGGAAAGCTCTATTCTGGAATATCCCGCCCAGACTTGTCCAGACTCATCGACCTCACCAACGCCAAAAGATTCAGAATACGGGTTTTCGGTCCAACGTATATACATATCACTCTTTACAATTCCATGGTCTTTGGCTAACCAAGTATATACTTTTTGCCCATATTCAACCCCTGAACCCATCATCGTCATATTTGTTACCTGGGTCACCTTAAAACAATCAGCAAATGTTGTATCCGCCTGAGGACATTCATTACTTGAGTTCACTATAGAGTTATCCCTTAGGCAGGTATATGAACCATTGCTATAAACTGAGCTTACTCTAGCCGCAGGCACAACTATTTCGGAGCGTTCAACTTCAAAGGTTTTTTCTACCAAATAAATTGCAATATCGGTTGTGTCGTAGTATGCAGTATCAACGTGCTCACCATCCCTAATAAGTCCATTATATGAATATAAATATATCTCCTTCTCAAGGTGGTTTTTGTGCCAAAATCCTTGATCAACTTGATACTCACTCCAGTAGAACCCAGGAGGTAAAAAATAATTTTTATAAACAAGTTGACTGACGTGTTTATTCTTAGAAAAAATTTGGTAATCATAGTCAAGTCTCAGACCATCATCGCCTGACCTATTAGAAATAAATTCTGTCTTTGTTACGTAGTAATCACTTGGGCTTTGTGCTTCATCATTTATATATCCAACCATATCATGTGTATATAATGTTACTAATGAGTCAACATCTCCAATTTCTTTCCTTTTTGTATCAACAAAGGATACTGTTTCAATGATATCATTATAAATATTTCCCCACCTATCAGTTAAATCATCGCCAATAGATACATTGAGAAGAAGCTGCGGCTCATTAGGGTCACTCCAGTCCACTAAAATATTGTTTGGGACAGAGCCGGTTATATATAAATGTTTCTCATCAGCGCCATCACCATCTAAATCTTTTAAAGTAAAAAGTTCTACGTCATCATATCTCCCATTACCCATATCCTCCACTTCCGCATCATCCCAACGATCATTACAGTTTCTATCTTCATATGGTTCACTAAGATCATAACTACCATTCTCATTAATATCATAATAGGTTTCTGCCGGGTCTAATAAACCATTACCTCTATCAATAAATTCGTAGATAACATCTTCTAATACATCATTCCCATTGTAATCAGTGTTTGCATTGACCTCATATAAAATATCTATCATATCACCATCATCATTATAGTCTGCCACACCAATCTCTTCCTGGTCCCACTGATTGTTATCATTGCAGTCCGTATTAATACGGAAAATAAGTGAGTCAGAGTGCATCTGCGTTCTTGTGAATTCGAAATTATTAGTAAAGCTCAAAAGCTCATCCTTGATAAAAGCATAGCTTGTGTCTCTCCATTCTGATGTATCAACAAACATAAATCCACTTTCAATCAACGGCGTATCGAGTACGGCCCAGTATGCTTTCACATCGAATGTGTCTGCGTAATAGATCATAGTGTCTTTTTGAACCCAGGATGAATTTCTTAACCGATATCTCTGTAGAGATGGCTCAGCATCAAGATCCCATTCGATCGACTCTAGATTCTTAAATTGAGAAGAGGAAAGCTGCAAGGAATCCTGAAGTATCCTCCCAATATCAGATGTGATAGTATCCATGCCTATGACCAAAGTATCTATAGCATGACGAACCACAAACTGAGAAGAGTCCGGAGTAACATCTAGCAAGTAATCAGGAAAGTTTTTCATATTCAAATTATCAGGTGGATATGGATATGATGTGATGTACTTATCATATGAAGTATTAAACCTTGACTTGCCATATCGAAAAAAGGAGGCATTAATAGCGTCATCAAAATTGTAAAAATAATCTTCAATTAATCCTGAGCTACCATCGCCAATGGACTGAGAGTTTAAAGTATTGGTGAGAGACTTGTCTTCAGATTTATTTTCATTCTCCGGCTCCGCACAACTCTGGAAAAGAACCAAAATAGAAAATACCACAATAGTTAATAGATACCTGATTTTATTTTTATCCAAAAACATTATTAATAATTATCCTATCTAACTATGAAAGGCTAAAAAATATATTATTAGCCTAAAAAAGAAGTGTATAATATATCTAAAACAGGCTGAAAAAATCAGCTATAATATACTTAAACTGATTATGCAGATTTTTTATTTATGTTCCTGGTTATTTTTGGGCCAGTATTTCCAAGGATAAATTCTCTATTTATCGTTATTTTATCAATCCGAGGGCTATCTGGAACTTTATACATTAGACCCATCAAACACTCTTCCATTACTGCACGCAACGCCCTGGCACCGCTGTTACGTTTCTGTGCAATTTCTACAATTTGAAGAAGTGCATCTTTTTCAAAAACTAATTCGACGCCTTCTATTTGAAATAATTTTTCATATTGTTTGATCAGTGCATTCTTAGGATCAATTAATATTTTAAGCATTTCACTACCGGTTAGATTTTTCATCGTAGTAACAACAGGCAATCGGCCGATTAACTCAGGAATCATTCCAAATGCTATCATGTCTTCCTGCCTAACTGACATCAATGCAAAATCATCATTATTATCAACAGCCATTTTTTTGTTTTCACTCTTTGGACCAAAGCCAAGCTCACCCTTTCCAATACGTCTAAGAATAATTTCTTTTAGTCCAGAAAATGAACCTCCACAAATAAATAAAATATTGGAAGTATCTATAGGAACCAGACTCTGCTCTGGATGCTTCCTTCCACCTTTCGGAGGCACATTACTTATTGTACCTTCTAATATTTTTAATAATGCCTGCTGAACGCCTTCACCACTTACATCACGAGTAATTGAAGTGCTTGCAGACTTCCTGCCAATCTTATCAATCTCATCTATATAAATAATCCCTTTCTCAGCAGCGCCTACATTATAATTTGCTACCTGCAAAAGCCTAACTAAAATATTTTCAACATCTTCTCCAACATACCCTGCTTCGGTAAACGTTGTAGCATCTGCTATCGCAAATGGAACAGATAAGAACCTGGCGAGCGTTTGCGCTATAAGCGTTTTTCCCGTTCCTGTTGGTCCGACTAGAAGTATATTGCTCTTATCTAGCTCAACATCAGAATAATAGGATTGATGGATAATTCTTTTATAATGGTTATAGACTGCTACGGATATAGATTTTTTTGCATGGTCTTGTCCAACTACATATGAGTCTAAAAACTTTTTTATTTTCGAGGGCTTTTGAAGTGTTACCTTGAACCCCTCGTTTGGATTTTGTTCTTCTTCCTCCAGCTTAATCTCTAGTTTGCTATTTTTTATAGGTTTATTTGTCATTTACTTCCTTACCGAAAAAATTGAATCAATAATACCATAGCGCTTGGCCTCATTTGCAGTCATAAAGTTATCTCGATCTGTATCGGCCTCTATTTTTTTAATTGTTTGTCCTGTGTTTTTCGCCAATATTTTATTCAACTGAGTCTTCATTCGTAGTATCTCATCGGCCTGTATCCTAATATCAACGGCCTGACCCTCAGCCCCTCCAAGAGGCTGGTGAATCATTATCCTGCTATTTGGCAGTGCAGAGCGTTTACCTTTTGCTCCACCAGCAAGTAAAAAAGCACCCATACTCGCAGCTTGGCCCATGCAAATAGTAGCAACATCTGGTTTTATATATTGCATTGTATCATAGATTCCGAATCCTGATGTAATAATACCTCCTGGTGAATTAATATATAGGTATATATCTTTATCTGGATCTTCTGACTCTAAAAATAATAGTTGCGCAATCGTTAAAGATGATATTGTGTCTTCAATTGGAGTTCCTAAAAAAATAATTCTTTCTTTGAGCAATCTCGAATAAATATCAAACGCACGCTCAGATCTTCCGGTTTGTTCTACAACTATAGGAACCAGCTGGTCAATTATTTTCTGATCAATGTTCATTTATTTTCTCCACGAATGTCTTTAGTGTTTACCTCAACCTCTTTGACCTTAGCAAATTGACCAAGGTATTCCAAGATTTTCTTTTCAGTTATATCATCCTCAATCCGCTGACGATTACTGGGTTTTTTATAGAACCTACGAATTTCTTTTTCAGAATTAGGAGTGCGGCTAACTAGAGTTTCTATCTCAGCATCAATATCCCTTCTTTCTATATTGATTCGCTCTTGGCTAATAATTTTTTTTCGTATCAGATACCACTTGAGATTTCTTTCCGCTGACAGTCGATAAGTTTCTAGCACTTTTTCTTCATCTATAGGCTCACCTTTATTCTGCTTTTTTACATCTTCTAGAATATTCTTTAGGTAATTATCTACCATACTTGGCGGAGTGTCAAAGCCCACTTTTTCAATCAAAGAATCAGATAGATCTCGCTCATATGCCTGTCTCGCTCTTTCTTCAAAGTTTTCATTGATCTTATTAAGAACATCTACCTTCATTTCATCTATCGAACCAAGATCAGGGTTAATTAACTTAACAAAATCATTGTCAACCTCAGGCAAAATTTCCCGTTCTACTTTTGTAACACTTAGCTCATACGGACTTTTTATAGTTTTGTCCTCATTGTCTGGGAGTTCTATCCGTGTAGATGCTCCAGGTTTTAAACCGATTAGCTTATCTTTTTGACCATCTGTAAATGAACCATCTCCAACTTTCAGCATTTGTTTTTCAAACTTTTTCCCGATTATTGCAACACCAGATTCATCTAATTTTTGTAGATCACAAAGAATAAAGTCTTTTTCTATTGCTCCATTTTCAACAGTCTCTATCCGAGCATGAGATCTTCGTAGTTGGTCAATCGCATCATTAATATCTTGGTCATCAGGAATAAATTTATTTCGCTGGACCTGAAACATTTTTTTCTTAAACCTTGGTAATTTAAAGTCAGGCTCAACCTCAAACTTTGCTGTAAATGAAAAATGTTCTCCTAGGTGAAAGTGCACATCACTAATCTCTGCCTGATTTACCGGAACAATTTCTTTTTCTTGCAAAGCAGTTAGATAATATTTGTAGATATTATCATCCATAAACTGTGCCTCAATATTCGGCTGAAACTGCTGCATCAAACGATCCTTCGGAATCTTCCCAGGTCTAAAACCTGGAAGTTTAACCTTTTTACTAAATTTTTTGACAGTATTATTAAAGTCTGGTTCCAAAGTCTCCCAAGGTATGTCCAGCTTTATCTCTCTAGTATAATCATTAATATTTTTTAAATCTATCTTCAATGTTCTTCTTTCAATTTTGGCCGAGGAATTTATATCAAAAGATACTAGCATGCCTCATAGTTAATAAAAAATGAAAAATTACATTGGTTTTATTTTATACAATCGACTATAGAAATATTAGTATTTTGCTATATGGCTAAATTCATGGCAAGCGTCTCATTACACTATGCTGGGACAGGTGGTGATTCGGTGATGCCACTGGTCTTCTTCATTGGTGGTTTAACTTTATTTTTTGGCGGTTTGGTAAAAATAAAAAGGGACAGGCTTATTGCAAACATGCCAACATCAAAAATTAGATCTATCGCATTGGGCCTTGTAGAAATATATGGAAAAGTAGTAAAGCACAAAAAAACTCTAACAGCGCCACTAAGTGGAAAAGAATGTGTCTATTGCAGGTTTTCAATAACTGAATGGAAAAGAGGACGAAAAAAATCCTACCCGCATGAACTAAGAGCAAAAGAAAAAGGTGTATTATTTAACATTGATGATGGTACTGGTAAAATCCTAATTGATGCCAGAGGTGCAAACCTTGAGAATTTAACTAGAAAACTAGATATCGATGTTTTGGATCAAACCGATATATCTGAAACAATATTAGAATACTGTAAAATGAATGAAATAGAATTATTTCATAAAAATGGATCCAAAAAAAGAATAGAAATAAAAGAAACCTATATTCCACTTGGACAAAATCTTTATATGATGGGTGTTGCAAATAAACATAAATCAGATAATTCTGAATCAATGCAGCAAAAATATATAATTGGCTATCAATACAGACAAAAAATCTTTTATATATCTGATAAAAGTGAGACAGATATTCTAAAAAATTCGGCTTACAATAGTAGAATTATGATTTTTGGAGGAATTGTATTATCAGTGATTGGGCTGATAGGAATAGTAGATAACTTTATATAATGTCAGAGAAAAAGAAACCTCATTTATTAAAAACTTTTAAAGGTCAAATCCTAGTGTTTATGCTCTTATGGTCTTCCTGTCAGACAATGAGCTATTATCTAGTCACGAAGAGTGTTAGAAAAGCAAAAAATATACAAGATTACTATGATAAAATTGAGACAGTAGTAGAAGGGATAGATAATCAAAAATTTACCTTTTCTGATGGTGAAACAGTCTACATAAAATATAATTCAGAGGAAAAAAGAGCTCCTGCATTATTCTTTACCTATGAAACGATTGACAACTTATCAGGAAAGTATCAAATCCATAATAAGTACCTTAAAAAAAGAGACATTTCATTTGATCTAGATAGCGTTGAGATAGGATATTCTTTTTATATTGTTTACTCACAGGTTGATCCAGATCTCTTCATGGATGAAAAACAATATATTTCATTTCTTTCTCAAGCTCATCTTAAAAAAATTCATAATGGCCTGAAATCCTTGGCCATTGTATGGTTAATTATCCTAGCAGTATTATGGCTGATTATATGGATTTTGTATAAAATAAATAATGATGAAATACTAATGACACCAGAAAAAGATCTAAGAACCTTGAAAGTTAAGTTTGGGCTAGCTCAAAAACCAAACGAGTGGGATGATGACTTATAGGAGGCTACTCACGATCATCTAATGATGCCTGGACGCGCTCATGCCACCTTGACCATTTCTCTTTATTAATAGTCCTTTTCCTTGTGCCTTCAAAGCTTTTTTGACCATCTGCATACCACTCGGTCCACTTACCTATAGCCTGCCCAGCTTCAATCTCGCCTTCTACGCTTTTTTGACCATCTGCATACCACTCGGTCCATTTGCCTATTAGACTACCGTCCTCCCAATTAGACTCCTGCTTTTGATTGCTGTTTGCGTACCACACTGTCCACTCACCATCAGGGCGTCCATCCGCATAAGACTCTACTGATTTTTTTTCTCCATTAGCATAGTACTCTGTCCAGCTTCCATCTTTTTGTCCATCTTTATATTCGCCTTCAATTTTTTCCTGACCGCTTTCAAACCACTCAGTGTATTTCCCGCTAAGCTTTCCATCGACCCAGTTATATTCTTTCTTATCTGTACCACTTTCAAACCACTCGCTCCATTTTCCCTCTTGCTTACCATTTTCGTAAGACTGAGTCAGTTTATCGTTACCATTTTCGAACCAAATACTCCAAGAACCACTACCTTTTCCTATACTATTATCGCCTCCAGCTTCATAGGAAACCTCAACCCTTTTCTCACCATTGAAATACCACTCGGTCCATTCCTTATCCATTGTATCATATTCGGCATTCAACTCAATTTGTTCATTACTATCAAAAACTTCAATAAGGTTTGATAGGACACCATTTTCATACCGCCCTTCAAGTTGTTTATTGTTCTCCTTATCCCTAAAAGTCCACTTCCCGGATCTTCTACCGCGGTCAAAAACTCCTGAGCTATCTAACAAACCTTCCCTGCTCCACCACATCCAGGTGTTGTTCTCTCTATTTTTTATATAATACCCCTGAGACGATTTTTGTTGATCCTCAAACCAAAGAATAAAAAATGAGTCAGTACCCTTATTCTCAACCTCAGCAGATCTCCATCCCCACGGATACCATTTGGTCCACTTTCCTGATTTTTTATTATTGATATAATCACCTTCCGTCTTGATCTGTCCATTCTCATACCACAAGAGCCATTTGCCATTTTTCTTACTATCCTTGTATGACTCTTTCAATTTAATCTGCCCATTATCATACAACTCGGTCCATTGGCCATCTTTTACACCGTTGATGTAGTTGCCCGTTTCTTTCATCTGCCCATTAGGATGCCAATATGTCCATATTCCATTATTCAAAAATGACAGACCTGTACTATCACTGCTTACTGGATTTCCTTCTTCCCTCTTTTGCCCATTGGGATACCAGTATGTCCAAGTACCATCTGGCTTTCCATTTAAAAAAGATCCTTCGACCATTGACTGTCCGTTTTCATACCACTCTGTCCATGCACCGTCATGTATACCATCCTTATAGGTTCTCTCATATTTTTGCTGACCATTTTTATACCATTGTTTATGAACGCCATTTTTGATTCCCGATTGGTATTCTATCTCTTCCTCTGGCTGTCCATTACTAAACCACGTGCTCCACTTCAAATCTGGTTTACCATCTTTGTAGGTATAGTCTAGTTTTTTGATTCCGCTCTCCCAGCTTCCGGTCACAGTTCCACTAAATGTGCTGTCCTGATTTGGTGCGTAGAACAATCCACCACGCTCATAGAGATCTTCAATCGTTATCTCTTGATCTTGACCAACCAGTATCGTAATGATAGAAAGAATTGCTGTAAATCGTAAGAGATGCATGCTAGATAAAATAATCTGAGCTGTTTATCTAAAGTGGCTTTACCAGGTGTACCTGAATATTGGTTCCTCCGCTACTGCTAGAGGCAACAGTAAAACCCTCTTGTATATATCCATCTACTGCATCGACTAGCTCTAGGCCACAGCTAATAGTAGTGGTAATTAATATATAGTTGTCACCTTCATATATATCAAGATGATCTATAATTTTACGTTCGCTCATTATTTACTCCAATTGTATGCTATAAATTATATTCGACTATACAAATTTATTTTTTGTTGAACCACCATTTTCATTCGCCCCAAAATATCTATTATTTTATTTTATTTCAGCCCTATTCGAAATAACCAAAAATATTGAGAATAGTACTAACATCGATCCAATGATAAAATTTATACTTATAACTTCTTCAAAAAAAATAGTGCCCATTATCATCGCAAATGGAACCTGAACATAGCTTAGAGGGGCTGCTTTAGCGGCAGGAAGCTCCTTATAACCATGGGTCAAAAAAAACTGTCCTAGTTGTGTACATATCCCTACCAATAATAAAAAGCCCCACTCTTTTGGTGATGGATTAATCCAGTTTGATAATAGTAATGGAATACAAAATGGAACCGTAAACAAAGGAAAATAAAACATTACAACCAGAGGATGCTCATTTACTTTAGTAGACTGTCTTACAAGAACATATGCTAATCCAGTGAAAAAGCTTCCTGTAATTGCGATAATTACACTTTTTATATCAATTATCTTAACTGTATCTATTAAAAAAGGAAATCCAAGTACCGTATACACGCCAAATAGCCCTATTAATATTGCACCAAATATATTTTTATTTAAAGGCTCTGAAATAATTAATGCTGCAATCAAGGCAGTAAAAATAGGAAATAGATACTGGATCACTGTTGCCTCAGAAAGTGGAAATCTTTTTATTGACTCGTAAACAAGAAATAAGGCAATCGTACCGGTTATACCTCTGGCGATAAGTAGCTTTTTATGATTGCCAAATGGGCTGATTTTTTCACGGAAAATTAAAAATCCAGTGAACAATAAAGTAATTACACCTCGGACAAAAACAATTTGCACAGTAGACAGAGAGTTTCCAGCGAGTTTTACAAATACAGTCATCATACAAAAGCTTGTAGCACTTAGTATCATATAGGTCAAGCCAGGAGAAAATGGTGAGCCGGAAGAAACCAAATTAGTAATTTTACTTGTATCCATTATTCTAAATGGAATGGGTAATATTTACTGGCTTATTTAAGGGTGAGTATATTCTTTCCAAGCTAAAAACCCACCATCCATATTAAAGGCATTATAGTTATTATTAATCAATATATCAGTCGCCAGCTGAGAACGCCGGCCGCTTCTGCAATAGACAATGATCTTTTTTTGTTTGTGAATCTCTAGATCGATTAGTCTCTTTTCTAGAGAATTAACAGGAACTAGCAGAGCGTTTTTTATTCTACCATCATTAACAAACTCTTGACGTGTTCTAACATCAAGAAATAAAACATCGTGATTCCCTAAACTCTCATGAGCATTTTGAACAGAAATATTTCTGTTTGTCTCACAACCAATAAAAGCGAATAGGATAATTAGAAAAAATTTGGTTCTATTATTCATAAGCTAGAAAAATCCTAACGCGTTTAAAATCAGTCCTAACCCAGACCCAGACAATATGATACCCAAAGGAACTAGAAAAGACTGACCCCCGTGCGCATTGATAAGATCTTTTTCTGAATTATCACTGATCAAAAAATGACTATCTTTTTTATAGTCAATTACAGCCACAGCACCTTTGGCATAACCGATTTCTTTTTCTGTAAGCGGCCTTGCATTACCCATTATATATAACTGATCGTTTGGCTCAAAGTAAGTTGCTCTGCAACGCATTTTCCGTTTCCCACCAAACCACCCAGTATATTTCACATTTTGTTTATCACAATACTTCCGCACCTTTAACGGTAATTTCTCAGAAAAAAGGAAAGCAGACTCATACTCGCTATCTCGTTTTAAATTACTCATATTTGCATTTTTGGATTGCACAAGAACAGAACCTGTATCATCACTAAACAAAAAAGGGACACAGTCACTTGCTTTGTGCCGTGTAACCCATCTACTACGTTTACCTCTTTTTACATGTTCTTCGATATGCACATACCAATACACACATTCTTTATCATCAAATGGATCTTTTAACAAATTCTCTGCCATCTCAATTTTCCCTTTTAACTCAACTAGTCCCATAGCGATCGAACGCATTTTTGATGTGGGCATATTTTCAAAGAGCCTCTTCCTTTTCAAATTCTTTAGGCTATTATAAAACACTAATAGCCCGCCAACAAGTAGCATAGCTCCAAACCCAAGCCCATTATCATTCCTACTTCCACAGAGCATAAGATTGTCTATTTTATGATAGCGTGCTGCCCCTGATGCTAGCGTAATAAAGTGAAAAATAACACTCGCACAGATGGTAATATCAATAATAGCTGGTGGATTGTTTCTAGTTATAATAGGTAGTACCTTTGAATAATTAAGCATTTAAATTTACAGCTCATTTTTTATACTATCACTTAAAGTTGAATCAAAAAATCAGGCCAGTCTTAATAGATTAAATATGTTAAAAATATTGCATGATCGAACGTTCCTATTATTTTTTATAGGAAATATTATCTCATTAATCGGGTTTGGGTTTAACCTGATTGCAGTTAGTTGGCTCGTTCTTGAGGAAACTAACTCAGAGTTTGAACTTGGAAAAATAATGGCCGTGGCAACAATGCCAGGGCTATTACTTGCTCTAATTGCGGGCATTATTATTGATAAGGTAAATAGAAAGTGGCTGCTAGTGAATCTAGACATCTTCAGGCTGCTAGTTGTTTTAGTGTTTATCTATTTGCTAAATACCGATGGATTTAGTTTATCAATTCTATATCCTGTTGCTATGCTAATGGGACTAGGAAATTCTTTGTTCTGGCCAACTGCACAGGCTTTTGTACAAGAGCTTGTTGATGATGATGATTATTTTTCCGCAAATGCCCTCCTTTCTGCAAGCTATCAGGTGGGATCTCTATTGGGGGCTAGTGTGGGTGGATTCATTGTCCATATTTATGGACCAATTTCAGCACTTTACTTTAATGCTCTAGCCTACTTTTTGTCAGGTGTTTTTATCGCTCTGGCGCCGTTCACCAGTAAACATTCCGAGAAAGATTCTGAGGGAATAATCGACGCTCTTTCTAAAGGATTTATTTTTCTAAAAAATAAGACCGGGGTATTGTTTCTAGGGTTGACCACTATATTATCAGATATAGCGATTTGGGGAGCGCTAAGCGTGTTAACCATAACAGTATCAAAAGAAATCTTTTTAAAAGGCAGCTGGGGCTATGGCCTGATGGATGGCATGTACGGACTCGGTGCACTATTATCCACGGTTTCTGTCGCAAAAATTGTTGCAATTATCGGACGAAAAAAATCACTGTTATTATGCTACAGTGTTGCAGGCTTATGTTGTTTTATATCACCACTAACGCCAACAATCTATTTGGCAGGAGTTGCTTACTTCTTTATGGGCCTTCATAATAATGCCGCCAGGATAATTGTTCGTACTCTTTTTATGGAAATTATCCCGAACCATATTATGGGAAGAGTGCAAACAATTTTTGGGGTCTACACAAGAATAATGATGCTCTCAAGTGCTCTATTAGCGGGATGGATAACAGAAAAATATGATCCTTTTATTGGGATGAATTTTGCCAGCGCACACTATGCGGCGGCACTAATAGGAATAATTATAATCATCAAAATTCATAAATTTAAAAATGAAATTTTTAAGAAAACTATCTAATGCCAGAGCTACCTGAAGTACAAACCGTCGCCAATCACATTAGAGCTGATCTTATTGGTAAATACATTATAGGAATAGAGCCATTATGGACAAAAACTCTGGATAATTTTTCACCTGATGATCTGAGTGGTAAACATAAAATAATTAATGTTAGTAGGCGTGCAAAATTTATCATTATTGAATTAGAGAATTGCATCTTGGCTGTCCACTTAAGAATGACCGGGAAATTATATTTTTTAAAAGAAGACCTTCTGCCTAAGCATACCCGTGTAATTTTCTATATTGAAAACTCACAAAACCTTATTTTTGAAGATACAAGAAAATTTGGCAGAATATATTTGTACGAAGATCTTTCAGTTATTAACAGTAGACACGGCCCAGAACCTCTTGGCAAAAAGTTTACACCAGATTGGTTATTTGAAAACCTAAAAATGAAAAAAAGAAACATAAAGGTACTTCTTTTAGACCAGTCTTTTATTTCTGGATTGGGAAATATTTATGTAGATGAAAGCCTGTGGGAAAGCGGTATCCATCCAAATTCGATTTCATGTGCAATTCCGAAAACTAAAGTCATTAGACTACATACTGCCATACAATCTATATTAAAAGAATCAATCAGACAGCTAGGAACAACATTTAATAGTTTTAGTTTCCTTAATGGACAATCCGGAAACTACTCAAATGAATTAATGATTTTTGGTAGGCAGGATCAGCCTTGCAAAATTTGTCAATCTACGATAAAAAAAATACGAGTCGCTGGAAGAGGGACTCATATTTGTACAGGATGTCAAATAATACACAAACTTAGAAAATAACTTCCAAAATAAGTGTAGATTTTTCTTTCATACTTATATTTTTTCTTAAGTCATAGTCCAGACTATTAATAACACTTTTTGCGCGTTGTCTTTTTCCTAAGATCTCATCGAATCGTTTTATATTAATATTTTTAGGCTCTTGATTATTATTAACCAGAACCATCGCAAGCTCATCACCATAGATGCGGAAGTATACATAGACACCATCTTTTGGCGGGTAGTGTATCAGTCTACCTTTAGTAATAGAAAGAGTATTCTTCCTCCAGTTCAGCAGTGTTTTTAAAAATCTTTGTGCCTCAGCCTGGTCTATATTTAGCAGCTTCCCTGTAAACGCATTAACCTCATCACCTTCCCATCCGCCTGGGAAATCTTTACGCAGTTCACCGTGGTCATCGGTGCTTTTCATAATGATTTCAGTGCCATAATATATTTGCGGAATACCTCTTGTCGTAAGAATAATACTCATTGCCATTTTATATAGATCTATATCATGATTAAGCTGCGAATATATTCTCTTCATGTCATGATTGTCTGCGAACACCACAAGATTATAAGGATCACCAAAAACAAAATCATTCGCAATTAACCTATAAATACCTCCAATGCCAGAGTTCCATGATTCTTCTTCCTTAAGAGATCGGACCAATGCATCCTGCAAAGGAAAATCCATCATACTTGGAATACTTGAATTATAGCCATCATGGTTTTGAGAACCTGTCTGCCAATAGGCAATCATCGAGCTATTAAGATTCCACTCCTCCCCTACAAAATTGAAGTTAGGATACTCAGCGATAACTCTCCCACTCCACTCTGATAGAAAGTCTTTTTCAACATACGGATATGTATCTATCCTAAGTCCAGATAAATCAGCGAACTCTATCCACCATATTGTATTTTGGGTTAAATAATTTGCTAAAAAAGTATTTCGTTGGTTTAAGTCGGGCATGGTTCTGACAAACCATCCTTCGGTCATCTCACGAGTTTGAGATTCCAAACCATAGGGATCATATACTGTCTCATGAATATGACTGCTTTGTTTAAATGCTCCGTTATTATTTATCCAGTCCTTGCTTGGCATATCTTTCATCCACCAGTGCTCGGAGCCGATATGGTTAAGTATAATATCTTTGATCAACCCAATATTTTTTTGCTTCGCTCTCCTTGATAATTCTTTGTACATATCATTACTACCATATCTTAGATCAATATTATAATAGTCTGTCGTGGAATAGCCATGATAGGAATACCTGGGGTGATTGTTTTCAAGAACTGGATTCAACCATATCTGTGTGAATCCCATTCTATCTATATAATCTAGATTCTCCATAATCCCTTGTAGATCTCCTCCATGCCTGCCATCTTTATTTTTTCTATTTTCTTTTTCTTTTAATTTTGAGATTGAATCATTAATTGGATTACCGTTTGCATACCTGTCAGGTGTAATCAGGTAGATCACATCCTTAGCAGAAAATCCTTGACGTTCGGCTGAGTTAGGCTCTCTATCTAATATTTTATATCTAAATCTTGCTTTAATTTTTCTATTTCTTTTAAAAAGAATGTCAAACTCTCCAGGTTGGATACTTTTTGACAGCACAAGATTTATAAAAATATAGTTAGGATTTTCAATCTTATTTACCTGAGAAACCGTGATTCCAGGAAAGGATATTTCCGGAATTAGTTCTGATATATTTTCTCCGTGTACCAAGATCTGTAGCCGGTTATCTACCATACCAGCCCACCAAAAAGGGGGCTCTAGGTGATCTATCTTGTAACTACCAGATGAACTCCCAAGACTTAGTAGAACAAAAAAGTAAACAAAAAATTGTATATCTTTATATTTTTGCATAATCGATATATTTACTAAAGTCTACAAATCTAATTTGAAAAAATTATGGATTTATTTTGCCATTACAATTTTGATTGCTGAGCTAGATACCTCATCTACAAGCTGAAGGATAAAGAGCCCACTCGCAAAAAGCTCACCATCGTAAGAGGTTCCATCCCAGGTCCATTTATTTTGCCCAATTGACTCAACTCTATATAGTCTCTCTAACAGTAACTGCCCGGTTATATTATATATTCTAATAAAGACATCACCTTTTCGCATCGCTTCAAAGTTTATTGTAGCTTTAGCATTAAATGGATTTGGGTAGGCAGAGGTAATTGTAAAACTATTAGGAACATTATTAATTGATTCCAGGCCTAGTAACTGATTCGTAGCTCCAGGAGATGGGCTATCAAGAAAAATCCATTCTCCTGTCCCATCTTCTGATCGTCCGTATGATACATCAGGCTCTTGCTCTGGAAAAGAAATTGAGTCAATTATTGTTACACCATCCGGTGCGACCAACGCTAAAAACTCTCCACTACCCGATAATTTAAAATTTGTATGCGTAATACCCTGTTCTTGGTCCTCATCACACCATATTACTTTATAGCCACCAGGTTCTATTTGAGTATTAGAAATAGGAAACTGCCACTTAGTTAAGTTATCCCTTTTATCAGTAGTATAAAATCCATCAAGTAAGATCGATTGGTCTTCATCATTATAAATCTCAAACCAGTCGTCATACTCTCCTTCTTCATCATAGATTGTAGCATCATTGATAGACATTATCTCATTAATATAAATATCGGGGCTGTTCATATTTACCGCAGTAAATAATCCAAAGCCATTTGCTGGATATCTATCTGTTCCACCGTTTGCAAAAGCGATTGCATACCACTCAACCACCCCTGATGTACTTGGGAAAAAGCTCAAACTCCACCGGTCAAATTCCTCAATCAAGGAAGTACCATCGGTCGGGTTCGGATAAAATTGGCTTGTCTGCCAGGCACCACTATCTACCCTGCTAAAAAATGAAACCTGCTCAACAGACCCATACGCAAAAACAGATAGATGAATATCTAAAGCACCACCGACTAAAACAATATCACTATGTTCCTCTATATCATATATATAAGGATTACCTGATTGGTAATTCAACTGACTTTCTAGAGAATTTACCCGATCAACTAAAAACTTTTTTATGCCTTCTTTCACATGCTGGTTAGAATATTCATACTCATAGCTATCTGTAAAATCATCTATATCAAAACCATAGTCATATGTCCTGTATAGATCATCTGCAGCCGCAGGCATCAGCCAATCTGAAAAATAATCTAGTCTTGACCCAAGCATATCTAGATTGACCACCTCATTCATATAAAACTCTATAAAATGCGTAAACAGGTCAACATACCTAGGCTGGGTAAAGATATATTCAGTAAGTGGTCTTTCTGAACCATCAATATTCGCATAGCTATAGGGATCAATATCAGACCAGTCTGTATCAAACCAGTCTACGCTAAAACTATTGTCATAGTCAAAAGGAATCCAGCGAAATAGATCTTTATCTGGTTCATGATATAGGTAATAATTATTTTTCAAAAAGCGATAGTCATCCCATGAACCTGTCAATATATTGATCGCAAAATACTGCAGAACCTCTTTCATGTTCAGTACCTGATCAAGGGAGTCAGGGTTTTGGTTGATAATGCGGATTAGTTTTGCAAGCTCAGAAAAGTCATATTCTTCTTTATTTGATTTTAGATCATAGGGCCTGTCTTCGCTATGATACGGGTGGTAGTCTTCTGGATCATTGCCCCGATAGGTAAGATCCGCCGGCCATATACACTTCCAGAGGTTTCCCGAATCATCTGCATAGTGTCTGTCTAAAAAATTTTCATCAATATGCTCTACAGATATATAAAGCCCATAGTATTGACCATTGATATAGACTTTTACATGTGACGCCCTTGTAGCTGGCATTCCAATCGTATCAAAAATATCCCAACAGAGTTTGCTTCTTACAATTGATGGGTCATTGTGCTCACCATTAAGGTTTAGCTTCTCAACTCCATAGAAATCTCTGCCTTGGATAAAATGATTAAAATCTAGTTTGAATGATTTTTTATCAGCATTTCTAGAGGTATTACCACGTAGTCTAAAACCTACAGAATCTAAACTTTGATCGATCCAGAGGTTTGAAAAATGTATTGAGGCCGAATGCATGGAATCACTTTCAACATTATTATACATATATTCCATCACATCGCTGTCAACCTCTATGTGAATCGTTGCCATGGTAGTGTCATCATAGACCATCCATGAATCATCAGCGGATAAACTGCAGATAAAGAAAAAAACAAAGAATAACGTTTTATAAAATTTTCTAATCTTTAATAAAAAGCTTATACAAATAAACATATGGATAATCCTATAATAGAAACATAACCAAATATTACTATCTGGCTAGACTTATTTTTTTGGATAGAATAGATGTTTCAGTTCTAAATGAAATAAAATATAATCCATTTGAGACATTCAGCCCTTCAGCTCCCTTTCCATCCCAAATAATCTTGTGCCCACCTATAGACATCGGTCCATTGTGCAACAACCTTATTTTTTTACCTAGAATATCGAACACAGATATTTCAACAATATCATCATTCTCTAGAAATAAATCTATGTTGATCACCGGATTGAACGGATTTGGGTATATAGAGTTTATTCTAAATTTTTGACCAATAACATTTTCAGGCTCTGACTCGGTACCTAGACTGTATATGTTGTTCGTATATATATGCGCCGTGTTTGCTGGGATTGTATATACACCGTAGTTACCATCATTTGTCGTCAAGCTAGTATTATTCTCTATTATATTATACCATGTCCCAGAAGATAAAAAAGGAACATCGTAAACCGTGCGAGTAAAGTTACTAAAGTTTGCTATTACCACTACCTGATCATTATTGTTTCCGATAGTCTCATCCTTATATCCGTATACAATTACACGTTCTGGATCATAGCGCCAAAGGTCAAAGAATGTGCCTTTATAGAGTGCTGGATTTTTCTTTCTTAGTTGAATTAATTTCGTATAGTAATCCAAATGCATTTGCGCTGAAGCAGTGCCGAGATAAGACCAGTCGATTGGACGATACTCAAGTTTTTCCTCATAGTCTCCGTTACCATTGTCATCATTCCAGCCTGTCTGAAGCCCAAACTCTTGACCCTGAAAAACCATTGGAATTCCCTGCGCTGTGAACAAGATACTCGCATAAAATCTATCTTTAGCTCTGGCCTGTTCTATTGAATAGTTATTAAAAACAACCATTTCCTGGATAAAGGACTGCTCATCATGAGAGATCATATATTTTACAGCCTGGGTAGGATTCTGGTAGTAGCTACCAGAGTTGGAGTATTCATACAACCGTACGACCTGGTTCATCAGAGTAAGCGTATTAGGGTTAGCCCCATGAATATGATCTAGAAGCCTATCATGAAAACTGTCATGCCAGGATGATGTTAGAGAGGTGTTATTAACAAGCCAAGGATCAACCGGCAAATGCTCGGCAATCTGATAGACATTAGGATGTGACTCTGCTATGGCTGATGTCCAAGATGGTATACCATACTCTGGCTGACTCAGGTTCCAACCAATCATGCGTGTTGCATCATAACGAAACCCATCAATCTTATACTCTTCTAACCATATATTATTTACCTGATTGATATATTGAACAGTGTGAATATTAAAATGATCCCAGTCCAGCATACCCCATGATCCTTCTGTCTCATTTGGGTTTAGCTCATTATGTAGTTTAATATATGGATTAAGATCATAGTTGGGTTGTATCCTCCATATCGGGCTGGATGATCTGATATGATTCCAGACAATATCCATAATGACTGCTATACCTCTCAAATGCGCCTGATCGATAAGAGTTTTAAACTCTTCTGGAGTTCCATAGTTCGACTCAATCGCAGATACTAGGTTCGGGTCATAGCCCCAAGAGTGATCACCTGGAAAATCAGTGACTGGTAATAGCTCAATTGCATTGAAACCAACTGATTTTATATAGTCTAATTTTTCAGTAATATGCTCAAACTTTCCTTGCCCATTACCTCTGGAAGCATAATCATCTATATGGAGCTCATAAATAACCAGGGTGTCCATCACCGGTCTAATATACACACTAGATTGCCACTGAAAATCATCCGCTGTTGAAATACCACCAGGTCCAATCTCAATCCTTGTTCTATTATTTTCCAGCCTCCTTGAGAAAGGGTCTGGTATCCTGGTACCATCAAGAAGAAGATACTCATAGTCATACTGACCATTCGGAAGAGCAAGCTCTAACCACCAAGTATCTACAAGATCTGTGGCCTTCTTCATTACCATCGCGTTTGATGCTAATTCTTCTGATCCTGCTTCTGAAATAATTAACTGCATCACAGGTTGGGCAGGTGCATATACCGCTAATATCATTTGATTATTGATCCAGTTTGGCCCTAATCCTACTTCAGCCGGTAGCGGCTCAGACTCGATCTCGATTGCAGACTGACTATAAGCAGTTTGGGTATTGCCATCAATGGTAGCCTCAATCAAATAAGACTCATAAAGTGAACGAGGTGGATCTAGACTAACATAAAAAACCCCCTCATCACTTAGAGCGTTTTGTGTGTCAATTGTATCTGTACCAATTACACAAATAGCCTCATCTATATTCCCATTGGTGAACATACCAATACTAACGCCATCGACCATTCCGTTTGAGTCCATATGCCTAACCGGCTGGAAGAAAAGAGGGTCTGTTATATTTAAAATTGAGTTCTCCCATGTATCGTCTGTGGTCAATGGATTTAAAGGGTCAGGTATCCAAGCATAATTAGATCCAGAGTTGTTATAGTGAAAGTGTATTTTGTAGAGATACTGCTGGCCGATATTTAGAGAATAATTTTTTTTATAGGAGTCTATGGAATTATCTAGTTGCATCAGAGAGGATGCTGTCGGACTGATAAAACCATTTGAGTTTGGACCCCAGTCATTCATCTCACCAGGGACAAACACTCGGACAAAGTTATCCTCGGGAGTATCTATATATCTAAAAGTAACGCCTAATTGCGACTGAGCATTCAAGAGACTTGTATAAATAATAATCGATATGATCAAGACTCTAACTACCATAATATTTTTACTTCTTAATACTGATTGACCCATTTCAAACTGCCTAAATGCAATATAAATTAAGATTAACAATGAACTATAAATTACCAAATATATTGTTCGATCTACTAATCATAAAGCTACCGCTTATCCTCTTTTTTGTATTAACGACATGTACAAATAAAAATCCAGTTCTAATCAATATTAATGACGAAACCATCGACCTAGAAAGTTTTAAAGAAAACTACTCAATATTTTTAAAGCATACCCTTAGGAAAGATAATCTTAAAAACCGATACATGCAGGCGAACTCTCTGATTGATGAAAAACTGATTACAGACTATGCTCTTTCAGATTCAAAAAACTATGAAAATTCAATTAATCCTAAACTTGAAAAAATAAAAAAACAGCTACTATTAAATGAATACTACGAAACCATGATCAAGCAAAATATTAAAACAGATGATGATTTGCTACGCAAAATATTTTTGTGGTCTAAAACTACTATACTAGTTCGGCATCTATTTGCAAAATCAAACAACGATATTCAAAAAATTAAACTCAGACTTGAATCTGGAGAACTCTGGGAAAAAATAGCAGACGAAACCTTCCAAGATAAAAACCTTAAAGCAAATGGAGGTTACCTAGGGATGATCAATATCGGAGAAATGGATCCCGCCTTTGAGGTTGCAGCATTCGCGCTAAAAGATGGTGAAATTTCTGAGCCAGTAAGAACATCGTACGGATATAGTATTATACAAGTGTTAGGAAGAGAATATAACCCAATTATCACAGAGGATAATTTTCAACATGAGCTGGCATTCCTTCAAAACCACGCGCTAAGCCTCTTGTCATACCCTGCTTTAGATCGTCACACAAAAAAATTAATTAGAGGTCTAAATATTAATTTTAATGATAAAATCCTCAAACAACTTTGGGACTACATTGAACTCGGCCAAAAAGAAAGGCGTCTAAACCAGCCCGCTCAAACGCTTGTTACTTTTGGAAATAAAAGACAATGGTCTATTCAGCAATGCTTATCTAAAATTGAAACGCTATCTATAAGGCAAAAAAATAATATCAACTCTGAAAAACGATTAGAATTAACCATAAAAGGTTTAATTATCAGAATGCATCTCCTGCAAAAAGCAACAGAACTTGGTCTCAACGAAACAGATAATTTTAAAAAAGAGATTAACCAAGTTAAAACTCATTTTCTCATTCAGTCTGTACTGTCTGACAAACTTTCTAGTCTGAAAAACATAAAGTTAAATCGACAAAAATATTTTAATTTCATATCTGATTTAAAAATAAAATCAACCATAGAAATAGATACAATTTTATTAAAAACATTTACAATGGCTTCCGATGGATAGGATAAGGTTTATCACATCTTTCTATTTATTTGTGGTCTTTTCAAGCTCTATCACAGCCGGGACTACAGGAAAACTATCTGGCACAATCAAATCAAAGTTAGATGACAGCCCACTTATTGGGGCAAATATAATGATTGAAAATACAGGTTTAGGCACCGCTACTGACCTTAAAGGTGACTATGTTATTCTGAATATACCGCCAGGGAAATATAACGTCACCATCAGAATGATAGGATACGAGGTTAAAAAATATGAAAATATTCGTATATCTATTGATAAGACCACGCGCCTCTTTTCTACATTAGATATTGAGGCTGTAAAAGGGCAGGAAATAATTGTAAATGCAACAAGGCCACTAATTGACTTTGACAAGACCAATTCTGAGGCTATTGTTACATCAGAAGAGTTGGATATTATGCCTATTGAAGATGTCACAGATGTGATAAAGCTACAGGGTGGCGTCACGCAAGATGCTGGTGGCGGTATCCACATTCGTGGAGGAAGGTCAAGCGAGGTCGCTTACCTGGTTGATGGAGTATCAGTTACAGATGCATATGACGGCGCGATTGCGGTTAATATTGAAAATGCAAATATTCAGGAGCTTCAAGTTATAAGCGGAACTTTCAACGCTGAATACGGAAAAGCAATGAGCGGAATAGTTAATATTGTAACAAAAGATGGAGGTGACAAACTTGAATCATATCTCCAGATATACTCAGGTGATCATCATTCAGATGGTAATATTTACAAAGATCTTAAGTCTTATAACATCACCAACGATAAAAATATCACAATGAACCTTAGTGGACCGATCATCAAACAAAAACTCAATTTTTTTATTTCTGCGAGGTCTTACGTTTCTGATGGCTGGCTAAATGGTCTACAGACATTTACAATGTACGGTGACACGATTCATACTGATAATAATTCGAATGGATATTTTGATTCAACGGACACAAAAAAAGAGCCATACTACAGATCAATGAACTGGCGAGATAAATATTCTATTCAAACAAAACTAACGTACAAATTAAATCCAAAACTGTTCCTTCGCCTGAATTCTATAGTGAGTAATGAAGAATGGCAAAACTATGATCATTATTCTCAAATGGCGCAAGAAGGCCAAAATACAAATTATGCCGGTGGTAATTTTATAGGGCTTAAACTCTCCCAGTCTTTTTCATCAAAAACATTCTATGATATAAATATTAATCAGTCTGTTCACGATTATAATTCTTATTTA
>CAZYDX010000012.1:0-29751 GCA_964646455.1 uncultured bacterium
ATTGCGCCAATGGTACTGCGCGGGAAACCAGCGTGGGAGAGTAGGAAGTTGCCGGAAACATTTAAAAAACTCTTCTTTTTTATAGAAGAGTTTTTTATTTATAGAGGTAATATTAAATTTTAATAGTTAATATTAGACTAATAATGATTTTAAAAAGATTTATAATACCGTTTATTTTATTAATATCTATCAATAGTGGTGTTCAATCGCAGTCTCTCAATATAGATGTACAGGGTGAGATATATGAATATGCAACCTATTACGTTAGTAGTTTTGATGTTGGCACAGGAGCAACCAATGTGCAAATATTTAACTATTCGGTTGAGTCAAATATCTACCCTGTTTACCTCAAAATACGATTTAGGGCTACAATTGTAAGTCCTGGTCTTGGAATTTATAATGATGCTACAATTGTTGAGGTTGAGACAGATCCATTTCTAGTCCAAGATGGTATATATCTTGACAATAGAGACTTATCTTCAGAATTAACATTTATAAGCGATAATTCCGGAAATCAAATTGAACTACAAGGGCAATTGATTGAGGTATTAGATCCCAGTCTATCTGAGGCGATTATGCAAACTATATTGACCAGTGGGAAACTTTCTGATGGCCAATATACCTTCAGTGTTTCGGTATATGGAGGATTAAATGAAAATGATTTAACAATGGTTTTTGATGACTCAAAAACTTTTGTGATTCAGTCTCAGGTTCCCATCGCTTTAGAATATCCGGGTGGTGCTCTTAGTGATACCACTGATAATTTACTCTATACTAATTTTCCTATTTTTCAGTGGACTTCTGGTCCACCATGTGCGGGATGTGAAACATATATAAGAGTAGCTAAATTTGATTCTGATATTCATAGCGGACTTGAGGATGCAATAGAAGACCAGAGAGTACTACCCTCAAACCAAAATGAAGATTGGTATCAAATTGATAATGTAAATAGCTTTCAATATCCATTTAGTGGTGCCTATCCATTAGATGCCGGGAATATATATTGTTGGCAGGTAAGAATTACACTGCCTACAACATCAGGTGAGGAGGATATGTTTTCTCCAATTTATGCTTTTAAGATTGGGCAGGCAGGGAATATAGAAACAACTAGTGCTATTACAGACCCATTATTAATGATGTTGCAGCAAGCTGTACCTGACCAATTTAATAATTATTTTGGACCAGGAAAGCCACTTGAGGGTTACGTTCCAAATGGTCAAATAGAAGTTAACGGTGTTAATGTGGATCAATCGGTTATTAATAATCTATTGCAGCAGATAATGAGTCAAAACTATGAGATTAAATCGGTGCAGGTAGAATAGTGATATTATATTTTTCAAAAAAAATATTATTGTTGCTCTTAATTTTAACGAACTGTTTTCTTTACGCTAATAAGATTGCAGTTGCGACAAAAGTAAAGGGTATTGCTGAGATAATGAAGGTTGGAAAAAAAGAATTCAACGGTCTCAAAGCTGGAAGTATTCTTGAGGATGGTGATAAGATACGAACGGGTAAATCTGGTTTTGTTGCGATAATTTTTATCGATGACAAATCTACATTAAAAATAAAAGAAAACTCTGAAGCAGTTATTACCGGTAGGAGGACTGCAAAAGAAATTTCAAAAAAAATCAATATGGACGGTGGAACAATAAGGGCATCCATTAAAAAGCAAAATGTTGACTTTGTTATACAGACACCAACATCAGTTGCATCTGTGAAGGGAACGGATTTTTGGATGATTGTGGATGAACTTTTAGGTGACCAAGTTATTGGTATGGAAGGACAGGTTAGTCTTGTAAACACTGAAACGGGTCAAGAGGTTATGGTCACAACTGGAATGACTGGAAATTCTACACCAGATGGTCAGATTGGTATCTCTGAGACGGATATTTCATCTATCCCAGAAGACCCTAGTGATGAATCTCAAGAAGGTCCTTCACAGGTTAGAATATATCTAGAAGGTCCAAATGGTGAACAAAAAGTATTTATTATTGATTATCAATAATCTTTTCCTTTTCAGACAAATCAAATAAACTTATAACCATGTCATTGTATAGCAATAGATTTGTTATCATTATTTTTTTTATGTGCATCATTTGTATGAATAATATTATTCATGGCCAATCCACCTCGCAATATTATCATAAAAACCCAAATCAAGTCTATTCGGGCGAAGACATTAATATTTCTGTTACATTATTTATTACGGATCCGATTATATCTGGTATGGTATTTTTTAAATCTAAAGGCCAAATGAGTTATCAGGAAATACCAATGCAATATGTTAATGGAAATTGGGAAGGAGTAATACCTGGTAGAAATGTGAAAGGAGAAGGTATTGAATATGTTGTAATCTTACACAAAAGATCTTGGGGTCGTATAGCAGTTCCTAATGATGATAAGCCTTTTGATAATCCTTTGTTTATTAATATTTCAAATAATGAATCTGACCAACAACAGTTAGCAAAACTAAAGAAAAATAAAAAACAGAGTGCTAATTATGTTAATGCAGATATTTTAATATTATCGCCTGAGCCAGGCTCTATTAATAGACCAGATGAGGTTGTTATTGCTGCTTCGTTATTCAATACGGATATCGTTGATACTAGTAATTATAGAGTATTAATTGATGGTAAAGATTATACCCAAAAGTCTATACTAGATGGAGGAATTCTAACGTTAACACCAGAGGAGTTAAATATTGGACCTCATTTTGTTAGATTATTATTTAAGACATCTTATGGATTAGATATTATTCCAATCGAGTGGTCGTTTAACATAAATAAGGCTATGGTAAACGTTTCTGAATCGTTTAGATATAAAGGTAATATAGGTGCTTCAAATTCAAATACATCGGCATCAGGGATTGATTTAATGGAGCGAGCTCACAATGGAAAAATTGATGGAGAACTTAGTTGGATTAAGGTTAGATACTCTTATCGTAATAGCTCAAGACAATCTAGCTTTATTCAGCCGCTTAATAGAGAGACTCTTACTATCCAGGTGACAGATTATTTAAAATTAGAGTATGGTGATGTATATCCCTCTTTATCACCATTCTTATTAGATGGGAAGCGAGTCAGAGGTCGTCATATCCATATTGACCTACCTTGGTTAGATTTTCAATATGTTAGTGGAAAACTAAATGAACAAGTTAATTACAAGAGAGGAAAAGTAGATGGTGGCTATAGATTTCTGGTTAATAATACTGAGACGAATCCTGATGGAAGTAGAATATTTAATCTAACTAGAACTGGCTACACATTCCCTCAGAGTGTTAGCGCTGCACGTCTTTCATTTACTGTATTCAACCTATTTAGCGGAGGTCTACATTTTTTAAAGGCTTGGGATAGTTTTGATGAAATGCCTATGAATATAAGTAAGCAGGAGATGTTTTCTTTTACACCAGTAGACTCAACACTTGATTCAGCATATATTTTTAATAATTATATTAATGAAAATAGCGAATTCAAATATAGTGATTTTGAGCAACTAACTTTAGTCAATGGTGATTCAATAATTATTCCTTTAAATAACTGGGATGGTGTAAAACCCAAAGAGAATTTAGTAGCTGGATTTAATTTTGAGACCGCACTAGACAATAGAAATATTATTTTCCAATTAGCATGGAACTATAGCTTGACAAATAATAATATATGGGATGGAGCTTTGAGTCTTGATGAGCTTGATACAAAGCTTGACAGCTTGAAAGATGGTAAAATTATGGATGTCTCTTTAGAAGGAGTGCCTGACCCAGAGGCTTATAAAAATCTTTTTACGATAAATGAATTTATGACTCCTTTTGCCCCGATTGACCCAGTAACAATGAAAAATAATCCTTTTCGAGCTATAATTAATATGCCATCTTCTGCATTACATGTAAGATTAAAAGGTAGTTATACTTTAAATAATTTATTGGTAGAGTATAAACAAATAGGACCAGAGTTTTATACTTTTGGTAATCCTTATATGACGAATAATATTAGAGAGTTCACAATAAAAGATAGGCTCTCTCTACTAGGTAGAAGATTAATGTTCGTTGTAGGCTATAGCACTAAAGATAACAAACTAAGCGAGACCGTATTAAATCCGCTAAAAACAAATACGCTTATGCTGAATACAACATTGGTTCCAGGGCCGGGTGCACCTTCTATTGTGTTTAATATGCAAATAATTGGTAAAAATAATGGTATAGATTCAGTTGATGTTGATTCAATAGGGCAGTTTTTAAAGGATAATAGAGAAGATTCTAGAGCACTTAATACTTTGTTTTCAGTAAATATACCAGGTAGTATGGGACCAATAAGTAATACCATTGCAGTCAATTATAATTCAATCACATACAAGGATGTTATTGCTACAGATGAAAAATATCTAGACAACCCGCGTCGTGATGATTTTCTTTTTCAAAAATCAGATACAAGGACATTCTCTGCAAATATATCTAGTAGGTTTCCATTTCCATTACGTACCGTCTTAAACTTTAATAAAACACAAATATTTATGCCGATGATGGATCAAAACCTTAATATAATCAAAAATGAAATTGCCTGGACCTCAGGAGGTGTCAATGGTACGTACTCTCTAAAAAACAATAGTATACGTATCAATTCAGGCGTTGATTATATGACCAATGGGAGTGATAAGAATTCTGTGCAAATTATTGGATTTAAATTAGGATGTGACGGGGATATTATTAGTAATATGGTTTTTAGCGCGAAAAGTAATATTAGACTTAATAGAATAAAAGCAAATAAAGATGATGGAATAGATAATGATAACGATGGTGAGGTAGACAATCGCGGAGAAATATGGTCAACAAGCAATTCTGGAATAGTGTTTTCGATTAATTATAAATTTTAATGAAACGATTTATACAATATATAATTTCTCATAAGATAGATCTTGGTTTAACCTTAGGATCAATTATAATTACCTGCCTAATGCACTGGCTCGGGTTTTTTGATTTTTTAGAATTAAAAACATATGATTATAGGTTTAATAATGTCCGTGGACCACTGACTGGGTGGAGAGCTTCCGATTCTACCATTATCAAATTAGGTACAGATGTTGTTCTTGTTGAGGTTGATGATGAAACTTGGAGAGTATTATCTGAAAGTGGTATAACCTGGCCATATTCAAGAGAAAAAATATGGGCAAATGTTGTAAACAACTTATCCAAAGCTGGTGCTAAAGTTATTGCATTTGATATTCAATTTGATTCACCAGATACTCGATCAGAATATTTGAAAGGCGTTTCTGAATATTTCCCATCAGAATTTCGATCTTTAGTTAGGCAATATATTCCAAGACATGGAGATGTTATTTTTTCAGATGCAATAAAAATAGCAAGATTAAGTGGTACAGAAATAGTAATGAATACAAAATTGGTTCGCGATCCATCTATTAATCCTCCGCAATATATTTCAGAGCCAGTAAAATCGATTATGGAAGCGAATCCTAGCACTGGGTTAATAAATGATATCAAGGACATAGATAATTTTTCTAGAGAATATAGTGTAGCAAACTATCTTGATACTGATTCGCTTAGGATAAATCCTTATTTGACATTAGGTGTTAGTTGTGTTAAAGAATTCTATGACATACATGATTCAATTAACATAATCTGGGATAAAGAGGATTTAATATGGAATCTTGGACCAATCAAAATTCCCGCACACGGTAAAACAAACAACTTTTTAGTTAATTATTATGGACCGCCTTCAGGATATAAGTTAGCAAATACTGATTTTCCTCCGTGGAAAACTTTTCCCAGGTATCCATTATACAAAATACTAGACACTAAAGAATTTGAATTACCTAAATACGATGATGAAGATTGGATGAGTCAATTTTTTTCTGACGAATTGCCAAGTTGGATTCTTGCTATAAATGATCAAAAAGAAAGAAATGATTTGATACAAGTAATGGGTATAGGTGATAAGACAAGTTCGCCATTTTATAATAAAATTGTTATCATTGGAGCATCCGTTGAGGTATTACATGATGTAAAATCAACACCATTTTATAATTATTTGGGCCAAACACAGGATACTCCAGGTATGGAAACACATGCAAATGCTATTCAAACTATAATTCATAAAAATTATTTATCTGTTTTCGGGGATAGAACAACTAGACTTTATATTGATGGGAGATTATATCCTTTTACTCATTTTCTAGTTATTTCCTTACTATGCATTATTGCTTACATAATTTTTAAGAGATTAGATATTCATCCTATATTGGCTGGCACTGTTATCATATTTGAAATTATGATATATGTTGGTCTCGCACTGGGTTTGTTCGCTAATGATATTTGGTGGATGTTAAAAACTACTATAGCAAGTATGATTCCTAATTCTGTTCATAATTATTTTTATGATAGTCTTTTAGTAAGCCTTCCTCCTCCCGGTAAAACTTTTGTAATGCCAATTATCGCACCATTAGCTGGTATCTTTTTAACTTATGGAAGTAATGTTATTTTTCAGTTCTTACATGAACAAAAAGATAAAAATTTCCTTAAAGAGACTTTTGGAACATATATATCTCCAGACTTAATAGATGAAATGTATGAACAAAAACAAGCACCAAAACTTGGAGGTGTTCAAGATTATCATACTGCATTTTTTAGTGATATTCAAAATTTCTCTACTTTTTCAGAAAAACTGGAGCCAGAGAAAATGGTTAGATTAATGAATGAATATTTAACCGAGATGACAGATATTTTATTAGATCATCAAGGAACATTAGACAAATACATTGGTGATGCGATTGTTGCTTTTTATGGTGCGCCTGCGCCAGTGAAAGATCAAGAAAAAAAGGCTTGTTCAACTGCCCTTGTTATGCGGAATAGGTTAGATGAACTTCGAAATAAATGGCAAGAAGAAAATGATTGGCCAGATATAGTGTACACTATGCAGCACAGAATCGGGTTAAACTCGGGTCAAATGGTAACTGGTAATATGGGATCAGAGATGCGTATGAATTATACAATGATGGGCGACACTGTCAATCTTGCAGCTCGCTTAGAACCTGCAGCCAAACAGTATGGTGTATATATACTTGTTGGTGAAAATATATATGAAGCCTCAAATGAAGAGTACGTATTTCGGTTTTTAGATTTTTTAAGTGTAAAAGGTAAAAATATTCCCGTAAAAACATATGAGCTTATTGATACAAAAGATCAAATAAATAAAAAATCAATAGAGCTAATAGAAAACTTTGAAAAAGGATTAGATCATTATTTTAATCAAGAATGGAAAAACGCTTTAAAATATTTTCAATTATCAAAACAATTAGAAAATAATTTTATTGGTCGCAATACAAATCCATCTGAAGTATTTATAAAAAGGTGCGATCATTTCTTAGTGGATCCGCCTAATGATGATTGGGATGGAATTTGGAGGATGACTTCTAAATAAACACAATATTTTAATCAAATGTTAAATGGTGATAAAAATTTTATTAATGTAAATATGATATAGGTTATGAATTCAAAAGGTCACATATTATGGATAGATGATGAAATACATCATTTAAAACCACATATTCTTTTTTTAGAATCTAAAGGTTATAAAGTCAGTACGACTACTAATGGTAATGATGCAGATATTTTGAATCAAAATAATAGATATGACTTAATACTTTTAGATCAAACAATGCCAGGATTAGATGGAATTGATACTCTAAAAAAAATAAAAATATCTCGAATCTCTATTCCGGTCATTATGATTACAAAGTCTGAGGATGAGTGGTTGATGGATGAGGCGATATCACAGCAAATAAATCAATTTTTAATTAAACCTGTCAGTCCAAATCAGATTTTTATTGCTTGTAAACAAATTCTTGAAAAAAATAGAATTATTGAAGATAGAACGACAACAGATTATTTAAGAGATTTTCAAAAAATAAATGATGACCTGAAAAACATGGTTACAGTTAATGATTGGTGGGAATTATATATAAGACTAGTGAACTGGCAATTAAAGTTTGAGGATCATGGTGATAATAGTTTAAATAATATTCTATATGATCAGATCCAAAGCTGCAATAAAGAATTCTCAAATTTTATTGAAAATAATTACGAGAATTTATCAAAAGAAAATAATGATTCGATTTTATCTCCAGGTGTTTTTAGAAATCATATATTGCCATTATTAAATGATAAAAATAAAGTCTGTATGATAGTTATTGATTGTATGAGATTTGATCAGCTTCTTTCAGTATTTCCTTATTTAGAGGCTTTATTTAATATCGAGCTTTCATATCATCTTTCTTTGCTTCCTTCTGCGACCCCATATTCTAGAAATGCAATTTTTTCCGGGTTATATCCCGATGAACTAATTAATAAATATCCCAATCAAAAAGAACTTTTTATAAATCATGAAAATGGATTGAACAAATATGAAAGTGATTTTTTATTAGATCAATTAGATAGACATAATATCAATAACAAGCGTGTTCATTATCATAAAATATGGGCTATTGAAGAAGGAAAGAGATTTAGTAAAAAAATAAATGATTATCTTGAAAAAGATTTTCTAGCTCTAGTTGTTAATTTTGTTGATATGTTAGCCCATGACAGCTCGAAGATGGATGTGTTAAAAGAAATTGTTTCTGATGAGTCTGGGTATAGGTTAGCCGTAAAGTCCTGGTTTGAAAATTCCTGGTTTAATGATGTTATAAAAGCTTTGAGCAATAGTGATTTTCATGTGGTCATCACAAGTGATCATGGAAGTGTTAGAGTGAACAAGAACATAATGGTTTCAGCAGATAGAGATGCCTCTAGCGGTGTCCGATATAAATATGGGCGGAATCTAAACACAAAGAATAAGAATGCATTAGTGATAAATCAGCCAAAGAGATACAGGTTACCCATTCTTGGTCCACAGTTCAATTATTTAATTGCAAAAGATGATGCCTATTTTTTATATCCTAATGATGCTAATAAATATAAAAATAAGTTAAAAAATTCTTTTCAACATGGAGGAATTTCCATGGAGGAGCTATTAGTCCCAGTCCTAACAATGAAAGGTCATAGATAGAGTGGAAGTATATTGTAACTCCGAACTTGAGACAAAAGATTTTGCTAGTAAAATATCAAAAAAAATAAAAAAAGGAAGTGTTGTTGCTTTAAATGGTGGTTTGGGGTCAGGTAAGACTACCTTTTCTCAGGGTTTTGCAAAGGGCTTGGGAGTTAAACAACATGTGGGATCTCCAACATTTAAATTGGTTAGTGAATATTGTGGATCTACAATGAAATTATATCATGTAGATTGTTATAGACTGAAGAGTAGCGAAGATTTTCTAAATTTAGGTGGCGAAAATTTATTATTACCTTATGATGGAATCACATTGATTGAATGGGCCAATATTATTGAAGAATTACTTCCTGTAGATAGCATAGAAATAAAATTTTCGAGATTTAAAGATAAAAGGACAAAAAGATTATTGTGTATCTCTGGGATAAATGATTCCAATGAGCAGTAAAAGAAATATTTTATCTATTGAGACGTCATCTAATATCTGTGGTATTTCATTTATATCAAAAGGTGTATGTGTAGCTACTGTCGAAGAGGACAGCAATAAAAAACATGCAGAAATATTGCCAGAGTTTTATCTTAAAATTCAAAAGGACACAGGTTTTATTTTAGATGATATTGATGCTATTGCAATTAGTATTGGTCCTGGGTCTTTTACTGGTTTACGTATTGGATTAAGTTTTGCTAAAGGGTTAGCATTTCCTAAAAATCTTCCTATTATTCCAATATCTACAATGATGTCTCTGGCTTATTCTCTTAAAGAGAATTCTCCTGAGATAGGAATAATTTATTCGCATGCAAAACGTGTTTTTTATCAGAATATTAAATGGAAGAAAAAACTTCCATACCCTAAAAGTGATATTAAAGTCTCAGAATGGAATACACTTTTTGAAAGTATTGATAATACAAAAAGTGCTTTCCAACTAAATTGTGAATCGTTTAATGATGGAAATAGTTTTATTCGGGCATCTCTCTCATCATCATATGTTGGCTTACTTGCCAGTATTAATTATGATAAATTAATTATAGATAAACCCTATGATTTAGTACCTAATTATGTTTCACCTTTTGTTGTAAATTCGAAAAAATGATTATTAGAAAGGGCACAATATCCGATTTAAAATCAATTCTAAATATTGAAAAAAAAGTATACAAAAAGCCATACTGGACTGAGGCAATGCTAAAAAGATTATTTAATAAAGACTCTAATGAAATTATCTGGATAACTGAAATTAAACGAAAAATAGTAGGGTTCTTGATTGAACAACGCTGTGATGATGAAATTAATCTTCTTAATGTAGCTATTGATAAATCATTTCAAAATAGAGGTATTGGTAAAAATTTGATAGGCTATTTTTTGGAAGTTATTCCTAATAATAGTAGCGTATTTTTGGAAGTAAATAAAAGCAATTTTATAGCGCGAAAAATTTATTCTAATCTTAATTTTAAGAATGTAGATATTAGAAAAAGTTATTATAATGATGGTGGAGATGCCCTCATAATGAAGCACAAAAAATAATTGTAAATAATATGGATTGGTTTAAACGAAAAGATAAAAAAATTAAAGAAAAAAGTAAAAAATCTTTACCAGATGGATTATGGGAGAAGTGCCCATCTTGCAATGAAATTTTATTTAAACCTGAGCTCGATAAAAGTCTTTCTGTCTGTAGGCA
The DNA here is from genome assembly GCA_964646455.1 of uncultured bacterium. Taxonomy (GTDB): domain Bacteria; phylum Fidelibacterota; class Marinisomatia; order Marinisomatales; family UBA1611; genus TMED80. The sequence goes on from CAZYDX010000012.1 coordinate 10,718, forward strand.
TTGCAACTACCATTTTCGTATGAATTATAGAAACTATTTAGATTTAATTATTGATGATGGTACATCAAATCGTCTTTTTAGCTCATTAAAATCTAGTGACTTTCTTGAATTTTCAGCCAGCCGAGATTATACGGATCAATTAAAAGATGCTTATAATAAATCAGGGAATACTGATTCAATAGAAATCTATTCTGGTAAAATAAAGGGTAAACCTGTCATTATGGGTATTATGAACTTTGAATTTATTGGTGGCAGTATGGGTTCAGTGGTTGGTGAGGCAATCTCTAGAGCAATAGTCCAATCTAGAAATGAAAAAAAACCATTGGTTATAATATGCAAATCTGGTGGTGCGAGAATGCAAGAGGGTGCAATCTCTCTTATGCAACTTGCTAAAATTAGTTCTCAGCTGGCAAAATTTTCAAATGATGGAGGACTATATATTTCTATCCTTACAGATCCAACTACTGGTGGTGTTACTGCCAGTTATGGTATGTTGGGAGATATAATTTTAGCTGAGCCAGGAGCATTAATTGGTTTCGCGGGTCCAAGAGTGATTAAACAAACTATTGGACAAGATTTACCAGAAGGTTTTCAACGTTCCGAGTTCTTGCTTGAAAAGGGGTTTATTGATCAGATCGTGACAAGAAATGAAATGAAAGACAGACTCCATCAGATAATAGATATTTTAAATTGAAAATATTAGTCACGAATGATGATGGTATATATTCATCAGGAATATATGCATTATGGGATGTTGCCAGAGAATTTGGTGACGTGACGTTAGTCGCTCCAAATATGCAAAAAAGTGCTGTTGGTCATGGAATAACAATTGCAAATCCTCTTTATGTAAGAGAAATAGATCGGGGAAATGGTTTTAAGGGATCTGCAGTCTCTGGTACACCAGCTGATTGCGTTAAGATTGGCATTAAAAAAATAATGAAATCAATACCTGACATGGTATTATCTGGTATAAATATTGGTTCTAATTTAGGAAATAATATTATCTATTCAGGTACAGTAGCTGCAGCAATAGAAGGCGCAGTATCTGGAATACCATCTATCGCTGTAAGTATAGATTCATCTAACCCAAAAAGTTTTGAAACATCTAAAGCTGTTATTCGCAAAGTAATTAATTTATTTTTGGATAATTGGCCTCCCATTGGTACGATAATAAATATTAACGTACCTAACTGTACGCTACAAGATTTAAAGGGATATAAAGTTACTGTTCAAGGAAAACAGTATTTTGATGACAATTTTGAGGAACGTATTGACCCACGCGGTCGCAAATATTATTGGATGACTGGAAAGATGGTTGATAATGATAAAAAACTAGATTGTGATGGTATTGCAATAAAGAATGATTATGCCAGTATCACTCCTATTAATTTTGAAATGTCTAATATTGAATATATAGATGAATTAAAAAAAGTATTTACAGAATGAAAAGATTAAAAACAGGAAGTGTATTAATACTAGATTTTGGTTCACAGTATACACAATTAATCGCTAGAAGAGTCAGAGAAAATAACGTTTTTTCTGAGATACTACCTCCCGAAACAACATTAGATACTATTTTATCAAAAAATCCTAAGGCAATTATCTTATCTGGAGGGCCAGCTAGTGTTTTTACTGATGAAGCGCCCACCTTTGATGAAAATATACTAAATATTGATATTCCAATTTTAGGAATTTGTTATGGGCTTCATCTCCTTGTCCATCATAATAATGGTATTGTAGAATCAACCGGGGAAGGCGAGTACGGGTTCGCTACATTAAAACTAAATAAAGCGGAAGGCGTAAGTAATAATATGTCTAGCTCATCAAAAGTGTGGATGAGTCATATGGACCAGGTTACAGTGATACCAAAAGGTTGGGAGATTATTGCACATAGTTCTAATAATATCGTTGCAGCACTTGCAAATAAAGATTATACAAGAATTGCAACCCAATTTCACCCTGAGGTATCGCACACGGAGGAGGGGAATATACTCTTAAATAACTTTCTCTTTAATATTTCTGAATGTGAAAGGAATTGGACCGCTGGGAACTTTATCGATGAGCAAGTTGTATCTATTAAAGAGACTATTGAAAACGATAATATATTAGTAGGAGTTAGCGGAGGTGTTGATTCAACAGTGGTTGCTTGCTTGATAAATAAATCTGTAGGACATAAATGTTTTGCGGTTTTAATTGATCATGGTTTGCTAAGAAAAAATGAAGCAAAAGACTGTGTTGAAGCATTAAAAGAAGGCTTGGGTATTAATATCCACCTATATGATGAATCAGAGTTGTTTTTTTCCAGACTTAAAGGAATTAAGGATCCTGAGAAAAAAAGAAAAATTATTGGGGATCAATTTATTGAATCATTTGATAGAATAGCATCTAAGATTGGAGATTATAAATTTTTAGGGCAGGGGACATTATATCCAGATATAATTGAAAGTGGTGTAAGCACTGGAAAAACAGCTCATGTTATCAAAAGCCATCATAATGTTGGTGGATTACCTGATAAAATGAGGTTTTTATTAATAGAACCCTTAAAAGATTTGTTTAAGGATGAGGTTAGGGCTGTTGGAAAAGAATTAGATATACCTGATGAATTAATATTAAGACATCCTTTCCCAGGACCTGGTCTAGGCGTTAGGATTATTGGTGAAGTAACGAAAGAACGTGTTTCCATACTACAGGATGCAGATGCAATTTACATGGACATACTAAAAGAAACGGGAGAGTATCATAATATTTGGCAGGCATTTGCTGTATTAATTCCTGTTAAGACCGTTGGTGTAATGGGTGACCAAAGGACATATGAAAATCTTATCAGTCTGAGGGCTGTGACTAGCATAGATGGTATGACAGCAGATTGGTATAGAATGCCATCGGGTGTATTATCAACAGTTTCAAATAAAATTGTAAATAATGTTAAAGGTGTTAATAGAGTAGTCTACGATATAACATCAAAGCCTCCAGGTACTATAGAGTGGGAATAATTAATTTATTTTAAATGTCTTCTAAAGAATCAGAACTAAATAAAATTATAGATAAACTATGCGAAGGCAAGGATGATGAATATAAAGCGTTCATAAAAAAAATTTTGCTGAGTATGAGCGATGGCGAAAAATGGGAAAAATTATCTAGAATAATTGAATTAACTGAAAAAATTAAAAAGAGGAATAAATAATAGGCTTTTTCTTGTTTTAATGTAATTCTTTCTTAATTTTTCAATAATGACTAAATCTATTTTCTTTTTCTTTTTATTATTAATAAATGATCTATCCGGGCAGTCGGATAAAATAGTTCCATCTATTGTTGAGATTGATGGGGTTGTATATAAGTCTAATGAAGAAAATCCATACACCGGAAAAGTATCAATATTCTGGAAAAATGACAAACTAAAAGAAGAAGGTCTATACAGAGACGGTATTAAAAGTGGGCTTTGGAAATATTGGTATAGATCCGGGGTGCTTTACTCAAAAGGTATATTCAGAAATAATTCAAGAACAGGTGTATGGATAGAGTGGTATGAAAATACTAATAAAAAAATACAAACTATATATAGGAATGGTTTGAAAAATGGTAAGGAAATAAATTGGTCCGAAGACGGCACGAAGATTAGTGAGTACAGCTATCAAGGTGGAAAGAAAAATGGGTCTTTTAAGACTTGGTTTAATAATAGAAGAAAAAAATCTGCAGGCAGTTATATCGATGATGGTCACGATGGGAAAATTATTGAATGGTATGAAAATGGGAATAAATATAGAGAGCAAAATTATAGCAATGGTAAAAAAGATGGTTTGATGTTTAGCTGGTATGAGAGTGGCTCTAAAAAAGAGCAGGAATATTTTACCAGTGGAATAGCAAATGGAGTACATCAACAGTGGTATGAAAATGGACAAAAAATGATTGAAGGTCATTATATTAATGGCAAGTATGACGGTTTGTGGACACAGTGGTATGCAAATGGCCAAATATTTTTGCAGGGTAAGTATAATGAAGATATGTTAATCGGAGAATGGAATCAGTGGTATAAAAACGGTAATAAATATTTCTCGGGGAATTATAAAGATAGTAATCAAGTAGGTAGTTGGATTTATTATTCTCCTAATGGAGCAGATAGTACAAAAATTTCTTATAAAAGTGGTAAACCTGGAAATGGTAAAAAAATAGAGTGGTATAATAATGGGAAAAAAGAATCAGAGATAACGTATGCTCATGGTAAAATTAAAGGACCCGTAACTTATTGGTATGATAATGGCAATAAAAAATTGGTTGAAAATTATTCGAATAATCAGCTCGAGGGTTCTTCAATAAAATGGGATAAACAGGGTAGAAAATATCTAAAGCAAAAATATTCTAATGGTGAATTAAGAGAAGAAAAAAAATATAAATATCATGATCTAGGGCAGATTGAATCAACAACAGAGTTTATATATAATAGTAATGATGAGATAATAAATGAGATTGTTACTAAATGGTCTACAAGTGGGAAATTACTTTCTAAATTAAACAATGGTACTATTTGGAAAGGAGAGGTTACTACTTGGTGGGATGATGATTCAAAGAAGAAAAAAGAGATTGCTACATATTTGGATGGTAAAAAACATGGTAAGGTTAAAAAGTGGTATAAAAATAATAAATTACAATATAAAGGTAATTATAAGAACGGGCTCATGAATGGTGAGTGGACATATTATTGGAATAATGGAAATATAAAAGCAGAGGGTTTTTTCATTAATGGAAACGGTGGGAATAAAAATAACATTACAAAAATTCCTACAAATGGTAGAGATGGTAAATGGTCAAGCTGGCATAAAAAAGGTGGTAAATGGTCTGAGATCTCATTTGATAAAGGTAAAAAACAAGGTTTACAAAAAAATTGGTATGATAATGGTCAAAAAGAGCTTGAAGGTGTCTATGAAAATGATGCTCCAGTAGAAACATGGTTATGGTGGTACGTGGATGGTAGTCCAATGCAAGAAGGTGAATATAATAAAGAAGGAAAATTTGAAGGACTATATTTTATAAACCCTCCGGTTCCTGAGGTTATTTATCCTTAAAAAAAGATAGATCATAGTATAATTAATGAAAATTCCATATTTACAGTTGGTGTTTTTTATAATAAGTGTCAATGCGCTTCAGGCAAATATTGAAATAAATAAAATAAAAAATGATATGCATCATGAGATTGTCCATATTGGGAATAAATATTTATCCATAAAAAATGAGCTTTTATCTCCGTACAATAGTGTGAATGAATCCTATGATTATTGTTTGGATTCATTGAAGTTTTTATCAATTCACTTGGAAATAAAAAGACGAGAAATGTTTTCATTAATAAAAGATATAGACCTTTCATATGATGATATTATTTTAATAGATGAATTAAATAATAATTCGATTTTACTTCATAATATAATTAATGGTTTTGGTAACGTGTACCATTCATATTTGCTTATTATGAATCCATCCTTCTCATTTGATCAATATGCAGCTGGTATGGAGGCGCTGTTTCGTCTAGAAAAAAATATCCCATATTTAGATGAAAATTAAGTTTGATACATAAAATTTATATTTTCCATAACCATTTTGGAGTAGCTCATGCTTAAAAAGATATTGGTTCTAATAACGCTATCATATATTTGTAATGATAAAATAATCGCTAATCATTTAAATATAACTGAATTAGAAAAAAGAATTAGCTATCTCGAAAAACAAGTAGAAAAATTAAAAAAAGAATCAATCGATACTTTATTAGATGATAAATGGAGACATCTTAGAAAAGGTTTAAATAAAAATAGTATAAAAAATGATCTAGGTAATCCAGATAGAATTGGAAAATATTCAAATGGTGATGAGATTTGGGGATTTAAAAATTTTACGTTAAGATTTGATAAAAATGGTAAGCTAAAGAATTGGACGAAGCCTTTTTTACCATAATATATATAATATGATAAGAGAAATTACATTCTTTTTTTTAATCAATTTTTTTATTATTCAATTTTTATCCTGTGGTTTGATTAATATAAATAATTCTGATTATTTAATAGTCAAAAATAAATGGTCAGGCGAAACGGTTTTTTACTCTGATGTTAGCAGTGAAATATTAAAACAAAAAAATATTAATAGAGGATGGTCAAGACTGGAAAAAAATAAAAGCATTCCATATTTTAAACTAAAAAAACGTAAGGGCAAGGTTTTAGGTAATTATTATAAAGATCAAAAAGAATACTTGGTTGTACAATTAGAAAATAAGAAAAAATATAAATGGGAAAAAAAATATTGGGAGATAAAGGATAAAGCTTTTCCTAGTCATTTATCTAGATTGAAAATACAAAATGAAGCAAAGAAAAAGATTGGTCAATTTATTTGGTTAAATATAGTTGATGCTGATACTGCTTTTATTAATAATTCTAAATTTCTAATTAATAAGTTTAACAAGGTAAAGGTTATTGGTACTAGAGTATTTCAGAATGGAGGTAGAGATTGGCCAATTTGGTTAGAAATTAATTCTGATGATGAGTTTAGTGTTTTTGTAAGGTACAATGGTGAAAAAAAAATCAAAGGACAACAGAATTATTATTTTGAGGATAATCCGTTACCTAAAATATGGGGTATTGAGATAATTAGAAAAATAATGTCTGGTCAAATAGAATACGGGATGAAAGAAGAACAAGTTAGGGTTTCAATAGGAAACCCACATACCATAAATAATACATCAAGCAGACATAGTGTGAGTGAACAATGGATTTATGGAAAAACTGTAGGAAAAAAGAAGTTTTTATTATTTGAATATGGTGAACTTGTATCAATGTAATTTTCAATATCATTTTTATAAAATATTTATGATAAAGAATTTAATATCGATTGTTTTGTTTATATCTAATGGTCTTTTTGGAGAAATATTGGATAGTGTGGTCACATATGATGAGCATTTTGATATAGCCTTAGGACACTATAACTCTAAGCGATATAAACTAGCTGAATCAGAGTTTAAGAAGATTCTTATTGACAGGAAAAATTATTCTGACCCAGTATCTCACTTAATGTTAGCAAAATCACAATATTTTCAAAATAAAATTATTGAGTGCCAAAGAACCTGCAACTCTTATTTGAATAAATACCCTAAAAGTAAATATGAAATAAATGTTAGAATTTTGTTAAGTGATATTTTGATAAGTAAAGAAAAATATTCTAATGTACTAGAGGAATTACTGCCTGTTAGATATGAAACAAAGGATTCAATCATGCAGTACAATATTGATTACAGAATTTTATCTAGTATTATGATTGGGGTAAAGTCAAATAAAATTGAACAATTATTATTTTCTAATGAAAATACCATAAATCGGTCGATACTTAATCTAGCTAGATCGTATAGGTCGCTTTTGGATGGGAATATGAATGATATGGAATTATCCTTAAGCGTGATTGATTCAGAGATTCTTCCTGACCTATATAAAAATTTATTTAATGGATTAAATCGCTTTATTGGTGCTGAAAATAATAGCCATGGTACTGTAGCAGTCATTCTACCATTATCAGGAAGAGATAAATTAAAAGGACAAACATTTTTGATGGGTTTATCGGGTATGATTGTTGATTACCAATATGATTTATCAACACATTTTAAGATATATGATAACAAAAGTAATGATATAAAAACCTTAAAGATTCTTAAATCAATTAATCTGGATAGAAGTATAACTTCAATTTTAGGATATTTATCAGAAGTGTCAAACATAGCAGCTACTAGCTATTCTGGTTCAATTCCAATACTATTATCAAAAAGTAATTATAGTGAGTTAGCAAATATATCAGATAATATTTATTTATTATCGACGAGTAGTGAAGCACAGGCAAAACTATCTGCTAAATATGCTATTAATATTTTAGGATATAAAAATATAGCAGTATTAGCGCCTGCTGATGATATAAATAAAAACTATGCTGATAATTTTATTTTGGAATTAAACCAATTAGGTATTGAACCTGTTGCTATCGAATGGTATTATGGTAAACCAGAAAATATTAGTAGACAGCTTTCATCTATTAGAAAAATTGCCTGGTCATTATTGCCTAAAGAAAACCCAAATATAGAGTACCTCGATATGAAGATTGATAGTTTAGATGCATTATTTGATGTGGATGTTGCAGATTTTATGGACATAACTGAAGAAGACAATAGCATCAGTAATAAAATGACAAAAAGAGATTCTTTAAAGGTTGCTCTAAATACTATTGAAGCAATATATATTCCAATTAATAAATCAGACCTCTCTTTTATTGGGACTCAGCTTCCGATGTATAATCTAGACACTAAAATTATTGGTAACGAATCTTGGATGGATATTGATATTTTAGGTCAAGATATCATAGGGCCACATTTGCAAGGTCTAACTGTTTTAAGCTCTGAATATCCCAAGTTCGGTTTGACCAAATCTTCAGAATTAGATAGAGTTTATTCGATGGGCTATGATCATGGTTATTTTATTAACTCTTTAATCAAGTTAAGTTTGAATTCAAGACAAAAGTTCAAAAAACTTCTCAAAAAAGGAGAGTTATATATGGGCGCATCTTCATTAATTGAACTAGGTGGTCATAGTAATAATGAAAATAAGATTGTTCGTGTATTAGAATATAAAAGAAATAAAATGGGCACTATTGGTTACTTTAATGGAACTGAATTAGTAGAAAATTAATTATTAATAAATTCAGAAAAGAGCTTTGGGATGATTATAGTTTAAAACTTCCGATAAATGATATTAGAATAGTTTTCTCGAATAAAAAATTTATTATAAAAGAAACAAAGGATTTAATTGACTTTTCTAAGCTAGTAGGATTGAATCCAGATAAACTAATTTTTATTAATCAGATTCATTCTTCGAAAGTAATTAAGGCTGATTCTTCAGGAATTTATGATGATGCCGATGGGATCATAAATGAAGGTGGTAGCCTTGTATGCTCAATAAAAGTAGCTGATTGTTTGCCTATATTTTTTGTAAATAATAATTCAAGATCTATAGGATTAGTTCATGCTGGGTGGCGCGGGCTATCTTCAGGTATCATTAATGAGTTTGTAAATAGTATTAACAAAAATAAAGAAAATACATCTGATTATTATGCCTTGATTGGGCCTTCTATACAATCTTGTTGTTTTGAAATCAAAGATGATGTTCTATCTTTTTTTGATTCTAGATTTTATAAACAAATTAAAAATAATAAATATAAGGTAGATCTTCAGGCATGGGCTGTAAAACAATTAGAAGAATCTGGAATAGAAAAAAGTAATATCACAGTAATTAAAAGATGTACATTTTGTTTAAATAATATATATCATTCATATCGAAGAAATGGAACAGGTTCAGGTCGAATGTATGCTCTTATAGGATGGTCTAAATAGTTTATGGAATTAGTTGATATAGTTTTTTTGGGCATATTACAAGGTTTAACCGAGTTTTTGCCAGTTAGCAGCTCAGGACATTTGGTATTAGGTCAGTACCTGCTAGGCATAAAATCTCCTGGTAATACATTAGAAATTCTTTTTCATCTTGGTACGCTAGGGAGTGTGGTTTTTGTTTTTTTTGATGAGATAAAAGATATAGTATTCACAATTGATAAAAAATCAACGCAAAAATTATTAATTTTTATCAGTATTGCAACTATTCCAGCAATAATTATTGGTTTTGTATTTAGACATGATATTAATCGGTTATTTGATAGCGTTAACAGTGTTGGTTATGCCCTTTGTATAACTGGGCTAATATTGATCTTTTCTATATTCTCTAAAAATAAAAAGAAAGAACACTCTTTTTCTTCATCTATAATGATTGGTTTAGCTCAGGCAGTGGCAATTATTCCGGGAATTTCCCGGTCCGGAGTTACTATAACTGCATCATTATTATTGGGTATCTCACCAAAAAAATCAGCGAAATTTTCATTTTTACTTTCAATACCAATTATATTTGGAGCTGGTTTATTAGGCGTTATCGATTTACAAAATAGTAATCTTTTTACATTATCAACTATTCTGGCAGCATTTTTTAGTTCTTTTTTGGTTGGAATAGTAGCGCTAAAAACCCTTTTAAAACTATTAGAGCAGGGTAATTTTTATTTTTTCGGTATTTATTGCATCTCCATTGGGATCATTTCTATTCTGAGTTAGGAATAAAGTAAATTCTTTAAACACTCATAATGCAATTATAAAATATAAAAATGATTGAAATAAAAAATGCTATCAGGCTAATCGAGAATAATAAAATAGATAATGTATTTTATTTAAAAGGGGAAGATCAATTTCTACAAAATTTCTTTATTCAGAAATTATGTGATTTAATTTTTATTGATAGTAATGTATCTAAAGTTTTGCTTACTCCGAATGAAATGCCAGGGAAAGAAATTATTGAGCATATCCTATATACAGATTTATTCAACTCAAAAAAATTATTTATTCTAAGAGATCCTCAGCAGATTAAGGGAAAACCTGCTAAAGACCTATTGAACTATTGTAAACAACCTATTTCTAATCACTTTTTAGTTTTGATAAATGATAATTTTATGGACAAAAGCTTTTTTTCGAAATCAAAAATATTAAATGCGAATACGGTAAACGTCTCTACTCCTTTTGCTAGTGATCTAGCTAAATGGGCCAGGTATTTTTTTAAAGAAAATAATAAAGAGGCAGAGCCATTAATAATAGAAGAGTTAATTGAGATTTATGGAGATTCAGTATATAATATTAAAAATGAGATTGATAAATTGTGTTTAATGAATGAAAATCCAATAATAAAAGCAGATGATATTAATTCTGTAAGTTCGTTTGGAAGGACTAGGAAGAGATGGGAACTTATGTCTTCTATAGGAAGACGAGATCTAGAAAAATCTATAATCTTAACAAAAGAAATTATTGGTAATTCTGAGACCATGATATCTTTGATATATCCTTTAACAGTACTATTTCAAGAAATGCTATATATAAAAATGAATAATGGAACTTTTGTTAATCCTAAGAGTTATATACCATTATCTAACTCTGTTAAGAGTAATCTATCGAAATATGCAAAGGCATTTAAAAAAGAAGAGATTAAAAAATCTATAAAAGAATTAAAAAAAATTGAGACAAGCCAAAAAACTTCAAACAGTAATGATGAATCAGACCTCATCTATTTCATCTATAATGCAATTGGATAGAAATAATAAAAGCTATATATACTCTGACGAGCAGCTTATGGCTCGTTTTCAAGAAGGCGACGAGAATGCTTATATTGAGCTAGTAAATCGGTACAGAGATAGGTTAATCAATTTTGTTTATAATTATATTGGAGATTTTGAAATATCAGAGGATATAGTTCAGGACACAATGGTAAAGCTTTATCAAAAAAAACATTATTATAAAGAAATTAATAAGTTTTCAACTTGGTTATACACTATAGCAAAGAATTTGGCATTCACAGAGTATAGAAAAAAGAAACAGAGAAAGATTACACTTTTAAGTCAAATAAATAAAGATGATAGGCCTTATGATATTCCTGCTGATCAGCCTGGGACTGATCAAGAAATTCAATCTGAAATAACTAATAAAATTATTAGAAAAGCAATTGATGGATTGCCTGAGAAGTTTAAGGAAGTAATTAACATGCGTGACATTGATCAACTTTCATATGAAGATATTAGCTGTATTATTGAAGTGCCTATTGGTACCGTTAAATCACGTATTAATAGAGCAAGACTTCAGCTACAAGTAGAACTAAAAGATTTAAGAAAATAGGAGAAATAATATTGATGAATCGTTATGAATTTGAAAGTTTAATATCTGATTATTTAGATGGTTCAATGCCATTTAAAAAGAGAAAAGAATTTGAAGACTATATCAAATTTGATCCAGAGGCTGAGATTCTGGTAGAAAATGTCAAAAATTCAATTTCTGATATGAATAACCTACAAAAAATAAAAGTTACTGATGATTTTAATAAAAAATTGCTGTCAAGAGTGAAAAAAGAGGGTTTAACTAGTGGTCCCGACAATACAATTTTGGGATTTACTCCTTTTTATGCTTCAATATTATCATGCCTATGTATTGCCTTTTTTGTAGTTGCCTCTCAGTTATTAAATTTATCTCAAGGTATTTCTAGCTTTAAGTTGAAACCCAATCAGTATATAGCAGATTCAGAACAAAATATTCCGCCATATTCAAAAAATATTGATTTAGATAAAAACATAATAGTGGATTCAAAAATTGATTCTCTAGATGATAAAAAAGAAAAAGAAAAGCCTAATAATTCAAATAAAATAAAATTTGTTAATTATTAATATTATTTCGAACCTACTTTAAATACTGAAATAAACTTGGTAATTTATGTAAGAGGATAATACCTCTTGAATTGTCATGAATAATTTTTCTATATCAACGTTTATTTTTCTCGGGTTCTGTCTAAATATATTTCTTCTTATTTTTCTTCCAGACGCTAATAATATTGTAAATCTTTTTTTAAGATTATTTGCAGTACTTGGTATAGCCTGGCTTATTTATTTTTATTTTAAATACTTAGGATTGGAAGTTGATAATAATCATGTTAACAATCCAAATTTAGAATATCAGTTGCTTAATTTCGATAATACCGTAGACACCCAATTCTCAGATTTAATTGAATTAACTTTTACCTCAATTAAAGACATAAATGTAGATTTTGAATCTGCAATATATTTTGTTGATCCAGATTCAAATAATTATATACTTAAAGATTGTACATCTAAAAATTTTGCCAATCAATTGTTAATAGAAAGTGATGTAATTACAAAAATTTTTAGCACAAATGATATAAGTATATTATATCAAAAAGATAATCCTAATGAATGGCGGAATTTATTTGAAAATGAATCCTCTAGAGGTAGTGAGTGTGTGATTATACAGAAATTACTGTTTAATAACCATACGACTGGATTAATTATAGTTCGGTCGGAACATTTTAGCGATATAAATGCCAAGGATCAATTATTAATAAAGCATTTATCTGAGATTATCTCTCTATCTATTAAAGATTTAGATATTTTAGATAAGACAATTAATAGCGGTAAAGATCAATCGCAGATATTTGATTTGTTAACTCAGATAAACCTTACTCATTCTGAGTCGGAAATATTGAATAAATTTAGGAATCTATTACATTACTTTTTTGAATATGATTGTTTAACTATTTCAATGCTTGATGACAAAGGGAAAAATGCGATTATCAAACTGGTTGATGGTGTAAAGAAAGACCTTCCCGCTCAAAATGATTTTACTATTAATGGAACTATTAATGGACTTCCTTATACAAAACAGTCATTAATTAATAGTTCAAGCAGTAAATATAATCTATTTCGATATTCATCATCGGAGATGGAGACTAATACAACTATTAAGTTTTTAGGGATACCTATTATTATTGATGAAAAATTATGGGGAGCAGTAATGATAGAAAGTTTTAGTGATCAAAACTTTAATGAAAATGATGAAAAATTAATGCTATTAATAGTTAGAGCAATGCAAGCGAGTTTATTTTGGCATACTGAATATCAGAATATGTATGAGAATGCAATAAAAGATGGACTAACTGGACTATTAAATCATAAGACATTTTTAGATAGATCTAGGGAAGAAATTGAAAGGGCTCGGCGATTTCAACACCATTTAGTATTTCTAATGTATGATTTAGATAAGTTTAAACGGATTAATGATACACTAGGGCACCCTTATGGTGATTATGTTATAAAAACTACAGCAAAAATAATCAAAGATAATGTTCGTAGTATAGATCTCGTTGCTAGATATGGTGGAGAGGAGTTTGCAGTAATTTTAGTTAATACTAATACTGAAGCTGCTTTGACTGTTGCGGAAAGGATTGTGGAAAATATTGCAGATTATAATTTTATTATGGAAGAAAAACAAATAAATATGACTATTAGCTCTGGTTTATCGGAGTATCCCAATGATTCAGATCAATTAAAGGATCTTATTCAATTTGCTGATGAAGGCTTATATAAAACAAAAGATGCTGGGGGGAATGGTGTTACAATATATCATTCCATTACTAAAGAATAATGTATTCAAATATTTTAAAAAGATATAACCTCTATTTTTTTCTATTAGCAAGCACTGTTTTATTAGCTAGTGATGAGCTCACTACTCAAAAAGAATTAGCGATACATCATTTTATGCAAGGTGAGTTTCTGTTAAATCAAGGAAACTATGCCCTCGCAGTTTTAGAATTTCAAGATGCGCTAGATATTGATCCAAACGCGTCGACAATTCATATTTCAATAGCTGATGCATATCGTCGTTTAGGTAGGTCAAAACATGCAGAGGATCATTTAAAAATTGCAATTGACTTGGATCCACAAGACTTAAGTAGTAGAGAAATGTTAGGTCATCTTTATTTGATTAATAGAAAATATGATTTAGCAGAAAAAGAATTTTTAATGTTAAGCAATCTTGATACATCCAATGATAATTATATAACCGTTTTAGGTGATTTAGCAAAAATGCAAGAACGATGGAGTCAGTCTGTTGATTATTATATAAGTGCTAATAAGATTAATCCTCAGAATTTTAAGGCACTTGAAAATGCTTTACAGGTTTGTCTAGGTGCAGAACTATTTGAAAAAGCTGAATCTACTTGCTTGATTTTGGCAAAAAGTGACCGTAATAATAGCAGTTATTGGAAAACCTATAAGCAGATTACTGCATATAATAAAAATTATGATAAAACTCTTTCAGCAATATCTGAGATAGAGAGGCTAGAAGGACAGTCTTTAAAATTGACATTAGAAAAAAGTGCTATTAAACAAGAACAAAATAAGAATGATGAAGCATTAAAATTTCTCCACAAAGCCTATGAATTAGATAGTTTTAATGTAGAGGTTTTAAAGAAATTAGTATCATTTTATTTAGAAAATGAAAATTATAGTGATGCAGAAATATATAATAAGATATTAATACAAAAATTTCCTGATGAACCCAGTGGTTTTATTAATGCTTCTATTATATCATTAAATAATTCTAAGCCTCAAAAGGCTATAGAACTCTTGCAACCAAAAATAGAAAATTTTAAAAATAATTATTCAGTTCACTACATACTTGGGACATCATACTATCAGATTGGTGATCTTGATAATTCAGAAAAACATCTGATTAAGGCTTTGTCAATTTTTCCAGGCTCAAGAAGTAGTAAACATACCCTCGCAATGATTTATGATCAGAATGGGCTCTGGATTAAATCAGACAGTTTATACTTAGAGCTGATTACTACAGATAGTACAGATGCGCAGGCTTATAATAATTTTGCGTATAGTTTGGTTGAACGGCATGATAATCTTGAGTTAGCGTTAGAAATGGCAATAATTGCAAATAGAATTCAGCCTAAGTCGGCACCATATTTAGATACACTTGGCTGGATTTATTTTATGCTTGAGCAATATGGTAAAGCATTAGAGTATGTTCAGGAGTCATACAGCTTAGATAATACCAATCCAGTAATATTAGAACATTTAGCCGATATATTAAAAGCTACAGATCAGGTTTCGAAAGCAAATCTAATATATATGCAAGCTATTGATATTGGAGGTGATAGCCTCTCAATTCAACAGAAAATCAATATTAAATGAGAAATTTAATTATATTTTCGGCAGTTTTTTTTATGGTATGTTGTTCTACAACAAGAAAAAAAATACAGAATAATGTTGGTCCACTATTATATGATGAATCATCTCATAATTATGTATCATGTAGTGGGTATGGTAGTATATCTTCAATAGGTAGCTA
The DNA here is from genome assembly GCA_964646455.1 of uncultured bacterium. GTDB lineage: Bacteria > Fidelibacterota > Marinisomatia > Marinisomatales > UBA1611 > TMED80. The sequence continues at coordinate 26,517 of CAZYDX010000012.1, forward strand.
TAAAGGAAAACTTTCGTTCAGTTTTATGTCTCAAAACGATAGTTCATTTCTCCAGTTTCAGGATTTTTTAGGAAGAAAAGTATTACTAATGTGGTTGACGCCTAATTCTGCAAATGCATGGAATATCATAGAAAATAAAAGATATGATTTTGCTCTTATCAAAGATTTGTTCCCTTTACTTTCTGTTGTGGACCCTGTAAATATCACAAAATTTTTATGGGGGCAAGAATCAGTTTATAATGCTGCAGATTTTACAGTTTTAGCTGAAGAATCTAGTAATTTATCTATAACTTTTGAAAAAAGTAGTCAAAAGGAGTCATTAATAAATAAAGCTATTTTTAGAGATTTAACTAATCGACAAGAAATAGCAATCTTATTGAATACAAGGGTACATAGTGATGATTACATCGATTTAGACAAAATCTGGAAGTTAATGTTGATATAATAATGATGATATCTATAGTTATACCAGTACTTAATGAGGATGAATCATTACCAGAACTTTATTTAGAAATTTCTGATGTTCTAACTGCTTATGGTGAGTGGGAGATTATTTTTATTGATGATGGCTCTTCAGATGGATCAAAGGATATAATCATTGACATTATTTCAAAAGATTCAAGAGTAAATTTAATTAGTTTTTATAGAAATTTTGGTAAATCAGCTGCTTTATCTGAAGGTTTTAAGCACTCTCAAGGTGAAATAATTATCACTATGGATGCTGACCTCCAAGATGATCCCGCAGAGATTCCGAATCTTATAAATAAAATTAATGGAGGTTTTGACCTCGTTTCGGGATGGAAAAAAGTTAGACATGATCCATGGACTAAAACTTTTCCATCAAAAATATTTAATTTTATTACTAGGATTTTAACAGGTATAAAAATCCATGATTTTAATTGTGGGCTTAAAGCATATCGATCCTCTGTTGTAAAATCTATAGAGATTTTTGGAGGGAGGCATAGATATATTCCCGCTTTAGCTGACCAAAAGAACTTTTCTGTTTCTGAAATAATTGTTAATCATCGTGCAAGAAAATTTGGTACTACTAAATATGGTGGTTCAAGGATATTTCATGGTTTTTTCGATCTATTAACTATATTATTTTTGAATAAATATACTCAACATCCACTTCATTTTTTTGGTTTTATTGGTTTAACAACCTTTTCAGCAGGAATATTTACAGAGCTAATAGTATTATACTATAAATTTTTCTTAGGAGAGCCTTTTTCAAAACATATTGCTCTACTTTTATTAGGTGTGATCCTGCTTTTTATTGGAATACAATTCTTTTCTATAGGCTTATTAGGAGAGATGATGGCGAGATATAGTCAAAGAAAAGAAGACAGAGTTAAAGAGATTATTTCAAATAAAGAATAAATCAGGTATTTATGGCTACGCCAAAACCAATTATTAGCATTGTAACACCAACCTTTAATCGTTCCGATGAGTTAGACAATTTAATTAAATCTATTGATAAACAGACAATAAATAATGATTATTTTGAGATGATTATATCCGATGATGGCTCAACAGATGATACAAAGGAAAAAACAAAAAGGTGGATAGAGCAAGTTAGGTTTAAATTGAAATATGTTTATCAAAATAATAATGGACCAGGTGCTGCTAGAAACAATGGTGTAAAAAATTCTAAGGGAGAACTTATTGTTTTTATTGATTCAGATTGTGAAGCTGATGAAAATTGGTTAAAAATAATTTACGATTGTTATAAAATAAATAAATTTGATGCTTTTGGTGGACCTGATCATTCAAAAGAGGATTTTTTACATATTCAAAGAGCAATAGATTTTTCTATGACATCATTTTTTACTACGGGAGGTATGAGAGGTCATAATAAAAAAATGTTATCTAAGTTTTATCCAAGATCACATAATATGGGTGTAAAAAAAACATTGTTTGAAAATATAGGTGGATTTGGTTCACTTCGTCATGGCCAAGACATTGAATTAAGTAATAGGATCCATAATTGTGGAGCGAAGGTTATTCTATTATCAGATGCCATTGTTTTTCACAGGAGAAGAACTACATTGAAAAAATTTTTTCGGCAAGTTTTCAATTGGGGAGTAGCTAGAATCAATTTAGGGAAAATAGATTCTAGTATGCTAGAGTTTATCCACTTTGCACCATCCTTTTTTACTACCTTGTCACTATTATCAATCGTGGGATTAGTTATATATCCAAGTATTTTTATTCCTGTAATGACAATTGGGTTTATGGCTTTATTTTTCATAAGTATGATTGGAGGAATAAAAGCAAGAAGTATAATAGTGATGTTATTATTAATAGTTGTAATACCTTTTCAAATATTTGGTTACGGAATAGGTTTTTTAATAGCATTTTTCAAGAGATTTATTTTAAACCAGGATGAATTCACAGGGTTTCAAAAAAGATACTATTAAAATTGAAAAACGTATTAATAATCTCATATTACTGGCCGCCGAGTGGTGGCCCCGGCGTACAGAGAGTCCTTAAATTTTGTAAATATCTACCAAATTTCGGATGGAACCCGATTGTTTTGACAGTTAAAGATGGCGAATTCCCTATTTCGGATTTTTCATTAGAAAAAGATTCAAAAGCTATCGAATCAATTAAAGTAAAGGGAATGTCTTTTTACAATCTATACAAAAAATTCACGGGTAATCAAAAATTAGCCGCTCACCAATTAAGCCCGGGGGTAAATGAAAATATTATCACAAAGCTTGCAAGATGGATCAGGTATAATTTAATTATTCCTGATGGTAGAGTCGGATGGTACCGGAGCGCAGTAAAAAGAGGGGAAAAAATAATCCAGGAGAAAAACATTGATTTAATATTTTCAAGTGGGCCGCCGCAGACAGTTCATTTAATAGGGAAAACTTTATCTAAAATAACAAACACATCATGGGTTACTGATTTTAGGGACCCTTGGACAGATCGTTTTTATTATTATGAAAATCCTAGAAATAGTATTATTTCATTTTTGGATATGTATCTAGAAAAGAAAGTATTAAAAGATTGTGACTATTTAGTTACAGTAAGTGATGGATTCTTTTCTTTATTAAATAATAATTGGACGATTGAAAATAAGGCAGAAATAATATATAATGGTTATGATATTGATGATTTTAAAGATATTAAAAAAAATAAAGTATCAAGTGATCATATCACTATTTCCCATATTGGATCGTTATCTAAATCACAAAATCCTTTAGGTTTGTTTCATTCTGTTAAATTA
>CAZYDX010000013.1:0-29197 GCA_964646455.1 uncultured bacterium
AAATAATTTGTAATTAAATTGTAGTTATAACTTTAATCTATTAATAAATATTTTATCTTAGATCTAGGAATACTCTTTTTAAATCAGAACCAATGAACTCTGGATTCTGGATATTTCCATTATCTTGGTCAGAAGATAACTCAGGGATTTTTCTATATAAATATTCTGCCAACTCTCCTAATTCAATTTTACTATCGCTACCCTTTGCTTCACCTTTTAAACCCTTAAATAAGTAATAGGAGAATACACTATGCTTCATTTCATCATTTTCAACTGAATTTTCTCCAGGGGAAGAGGCTAAAAGGATACAAATCTTATCTGATAAATCTGGATAACGATAACCATCAGTAATATCTGAAGGGTTAATATATTTAATATCTAGTATAACCGTGATTGAATTAATATTCTGGAGGACAGATAGTAAAGACAAATTGGTTAATATTTCCTCTAACGAGCATAGAGATGCTGTTTGAATAGTATTCCCATCTTTAGGAATCAAGAATGGCTTACCACCATTCCACATGCCTAACCCAGAATAATATATATTTATATCCACATAACCAATATTAGAATATTTACTTGATGATATAACTCTATTTCGTATTATTCCCTGGTGTGGATCAAATATTTTATTAACATCATCTTTATCAGGCCCCGATTCCATTTGCCATGGCTTTGATGGCAATATCTGGTAATCATCTAGGCCAAAAGCATTTTGCATATATAATCTAAATATTCTACCATCTCTTTCTGTATATTTTAGTTCAGGCAGAGATATATCTTCATATTTATCAATAGCTAATATAACAGCCATACTATTGGGATTTCTTTTTCCTATAGGAATATTCTTTTCTATTTCTAACTCTCCCACCTCGGCGGGATAAGGTATAATATTTTCAGCACCTATTTCTTGCACTACAAGCTCACTATTCGCCCTATAATGTTTCATTAATTCAAGACCTATTTGATGTGTTACTTCACTATCTAGGTAGTCATTGGTTTTAAACTTTATTGCAAACTGATCTCTATCACTTTTAATCTTTATATCTATATCCTTATATTCACCTGGCTTCAATTCATTTATTTCTAAATACCCCGTAAAATCAATTGCCGAGTAGGTATGATTTTCTAGTAAATTAAATTCTACTTTTTCAGTTAACCCTTGGCCAACATTTTGGATTCGAATTGTAAGATTAACCTCTTCACCTTTTGGAATGTAATTTGTTCCAAAATTATTTTCGATAGAATAATCTGAAAGTATAATACTAGGTTTATCTACAGCTTTAGTATTTATAGAAAACTCAACCGGTTCTTTTGTTTTAAATCCATTTTCATCTTCGGCAACTATAACATATTTCCAATCTCCAGACTCTATTTTTAATCCAGCCGAAATATTAAACTCAAAATACTTTGCCTCATCAATATTTATATTTTCAATAACCTTTACAGTATCCATTATTAGCTCATTAGCGCTATCACTATCTAACAAGGTTTTTATTGTTGCTACAATATTTTTAGACGGACTATTTCCATTATTTAGTAGTGCAAATCTCAATTTTCCACTTTCTCGTGCACTGAGTGAGTTATTTCCCGTATTATCTAAAAGTTTAAAGTTTTTTATTTGCAAATCTGGAGGAGTATTTGTTTTTCCACATATAACCTTTGAGAAGCCACTAGCATCTCCTTCTGCATCTATTGCTAAAATTGTATAACAATGCTCCTCATCATAGCCTAGATTACGATCTATAAACGCATTTGATTTTACTTTATCAATGAATATAGTTGAGTCATTTTCTAATTGTTTATATATCTTATATTCAAATATCCCAGATACATTTTTCCAGCTTAATTGATTTGACCTAATACCACCAACTACATTTAGTCCGCCCGGAGACTTTAGATATAATTTTGAACAATGTTTATCTGATAATTCACTCTCAACATTGAATTTATCAATGCTAGAAATTTGATAGCAATGTGTCTCCCCCGGACCACACTCATCCGTATAAGAATTAATGTTTAGTTTCTTTATTAATGCGCCATCTCTATATAGATTATAATCAGTGGCTAAACCAACCTCATTCCAAATAAGATTAATAGAGTTCTCATTATTAAAAGATGACAATGTGGGTGGTTCTACATAATCTCTTGTCCGTATTTCATAAACATCAGATGTTATGCCCTCAATGCCATTGATACTAATTGAAGAAATATTATAATAATAGCTAGTAGCAAAATCCAAACTATCCTCATTAAATATGGGATTTTTTGAATAGCCTACAGATTTATTATTCCGTTTAATATTATACTCAGAGGCCCCTTCAACAAGATCCCATTTTAGCGTAATATTATTTTTATTTACTATTCCAGTAATATTCTCTGGACTTGACGTTAATGAACTATTACAATAATACTCACTTAATACGCCAGTAATATCATATTTCCCAATTGCATTAATTTGGTAACAATATTTAGCACCGGGCCTAGTAGTTGTGTCTAAATAAGTATCACCATCAATTTCTGCTAAGGGCTCATCATCTCTAAAAATCTTGTATTTTATCGCCTGGTCTATTCTTTTCCAACTAAGTTGTATAGATTTTTCATCAACTTTTGTGCTAATTTTTTTCATTCGCAAGGCTGGATCTTTTTGGATTGGCTTTACATTCGAGTAGGTATATATATACGGTATTTCTTTTTCTTTTTTTAGGTTTAATCTTAGCAGTAAGTCTCTATTTCTCGCTTTTCTTGGATTAATTTTTATTCTGACAGACCCATCATCAGGGTGAATTGCTACCAAATAATAATAATCAGGATTTAAATCAGAAAATTCGAACCGACCTTTCCGATTAGTTTTTACTAAACCAATTTGCGATTCATCAATCGTATACAACTTTACTTCGGCCTTACGAGATGGCTTACCCTCATCATTAAAAATACTACCCGATATTGATATTGTTTTTGAAAAACAAAACTCAATTATAAAAAATATAAGTAAAGTATTTTTCATTGTCTTAATTAACACTACCATCATATTCTAGAGTGTTTTTAGACTGATTCACGCTTATGGTAGACGCAGAAGAACTCTATCAGGTTTTTCAGTGAAAAGCTGAGGAGTCTGCGGCAAACTAGAGTACAAGCTTTTTGTTGTATCGTGAACATTCTTCCGAATATAATTATGCAATTCCTCAACTGTAATAACCTTATCTCCATTGTCTGCGTCACCACGTAGACCTTTTAACATGTAATAGGTAAATATTCCATTATTAGCATCAGGATGGTCATATGATTTTTCAGTAGTATTTGCAGCGTAAAATGTAGTTATTCCTTTTGGTGGTATTAATTCTTCTGGAAAAACTGGTTTTTTTACTTCTTCAACACCTTTTTTCTTTTTCTTTTTCTTTTTCTTATTGGCAACAACAGGCTCAGGTGTTTTTAGGTTTTGTGTGAAGCCAGAATTATTAAAATCAACATCCATAAAAACAAATATATCACCTATGTTATCAATTTTTTCAAGATCTTGAAGCATAGAGTACAAATCTTTAATTTTAAAAAATGAATGAATCTTATTCTTATCTGCGTCATATGGTATTATACACTTATCTCCCCCAATAGTAGTACCCTCCCCAGAGTAATACAACATAAGATCAATTGTATCTATTTTAGAATATTCAGTCACAGACTCTATTTTATCTTTTATAAAACCCAAGTTAGGATTAAATATTTCATTAAAATTATTTATTGTAATACCATTGTCAAAAAGCCAAAACTGGGATGGTATCATCTGGTGATTCTTAATACCAAATAATCTATTATAATACTCTCTAACAATTTTCACATCTTCTTCAGATGATTGATTACCGGGTATTTTTTCTGTCCAAAATTGTTTATTGCCAATAACAACCCCAATCATATCTCTTGTAATATTAGCATCTGGAAGATCAGTTAAAAGTGAATGATCTTCTGGTATTTGTCCGGGAGGATTAAAATCTGAGACTGGAACGTCTATAGCTTCTAAATCATCTTTACCTTTATAGTGTTTAAGAACTTCTAGATGAATAGGGATAGTTTTTCTTACATCAAAATAATCATAAGTATCAAAATAAACTGTAAATCGATCTTCTTTAGCAAGAATCTCAAAACTATAATCAAACCAATACCCTCCAGGAACGAGACCAAAAGTTTTAACCTCATCAGGATCATTTATGAAACCTTCACCTCTTCTAAATGCAAGAATGGCTGTATCTGTTTTTCCTATTGAAAGATTTTGAAATCTAACTGTAAGCGTTGTTATTTCATTTTTAGGTATATAATGGTGCCCAAATTCATTGTCTATGGCAAAATCAGATATAACTAAATTTGGAGGCACTACAGCCAATGTCGGGAAAGTAACTTCTTCAGGCGCCAAGTCCATTCCAGCATATTCATCAATCCTAATATTGAATTTTCTTTCTCCTGTCTCAATCTTTAATTTTGCATAGATGGGAAAATTAATTGTCATAGAATCTCCTACACCCAATATTGGTGTTGTCGCGATGGTGTCTATAACCAATGATGGTGTATTAGAAAAATCAAGTGGCTCAAGCCATGGTTTTAGCTCCCTTGCAGGGCTTCTGCCATCATTGACTATTTTTACTACTATTAATCCTTTTTCTTTACCATCTAAAATCTGATTGTCAGATTGTTCAACAAAAAATTTCTCTACAAGAGTCAAATGCGGTGGCGGGAGTACCCATCCACACATTACTGGGGACAAAGGTCCTTCATCACCATCAGCATCAACAGAAGACATTTTGTAACAATATTCTGTGTCAAACTCCAACCCTTTGTGTATATAATAATTGCTCGTCGTCTTAGTCATAAACTTGGTTTCACCATTATCTTTATTATGTGAATAAATCTTATATTGAACTGCTCCAAGCATCTGTTTCCATCTAAAAATAACTCTTTTTACATCTCCTGTAAGTGTAAGACCTTTTGGATAGTTTACTAATACCTTATAACATTCCTCATTAGATGATGGCCCTTCTGTACCATATGCATCTTTTGCTGTTATTTTATAGCAATAGAATTGTCCAGGATCAACAATATCCACATAAAAAGTATCGGTTAGGTCTGCCAAATGCACACCATCTCTATATACTTTATACACATGATCTATCCTTAACGGTAGCTGGTTCCAAGTTAATGTAACTTGCTTTAAATCAGCTGCCCCAGCCATGACAGGTGATGTTATTTCTTCATGTGTACGCACGTTTACAGTCACTAATGGTCCATCATCACCATCTTGGTCAAAAGAAGCAATATCATATTTAAAATCTCTATCATATATAAGGTCTTGATCTAGATAGGAAAATTCTTGTGTTGTTAATACTAATTCACCATCCCGGTAGAGATGATACCCGCTAACTCCTTCAACTGATTTCCAAGAAAAGCTTACAGTATTTCGCATTACTTCTGCTGTAAAATTTGATGGAGGGGCAAATTGACCTTTACCACACTCAGTTGTAGACTGCTCTCCCTCAGTTCCATATTGGTCTGCGGCAGATACCGAATAACAGTATTCTTTACCAGGTGCTACATTATCAGAGAAAGATGGTTTATCAAAATCGCCTAGATAACTGCCATTGCGAAAAACCTTGTAATAAGTTGCAACAGGCGAAAGGTCACTCCAATTAAGATCAACAGCATTCACATTACCTTGTGCAGTTAGCTCAGGTATTAAAACCTCTGGGTGGGTATTAACTATGACATCTTCAGACATAGCACCCTCATCATTATCTGGATCGATAGAGTTAATATTATATTTATACTCTGTGCCCCATTTTAATGAGTCTATATAAATAAGTTCTTCTTGCTTTGATATTAGTACACTATCACGATATATAGCGTATTTTTCAACGTTTGGTATTGCAATCCACTCTAGTGTTACTATTCGCCCGCTACCTTCTGTTTTTAATGCACCCATTTTTATACTTGGCTTTAGCGTAGGATATTGGTATGATGACTTTTGTTTCTGCCTATTTGACTCTGGGCCCTCGAGGTCATAGAGATCCCATGCTCTTACATGGTATTCATAAAACTTACCAGGTGCTACGTTATCTATGTATTTAGTATCTTTGATTTTTTCAGCAACCGGTTTATTATTTTTGTAAACTGTATATGATTCTGCATGCGGCAAAGCTTTCCATTTTACAAGAACTCTCTGGACTCCCCTTTTAGCTGCCATTTTAGGCCTTAGGCCTTCAGTAGACAACTTGATCTTTGTACTCTCATCTTTGTTTTTTACTGTTATGTTGACTCCGCCATTGCCAGCATATTCTCCATTATTCCCATGACCGTCACCAAATGCTTTTATAATATACTTCCCCGAAATAATTCTATTCTCAAATGTAAATTTTCCATTAGATCCAGCGGTATACTCCTCCCACAGAACATTGTCAGCAGTATATAAAAACACTTTTGCTTCTTCAATTTTTTGTTGCCCTTTTTCATTTATTAGCTGACCGGTAATTTTAAAGATCTTTGGTGTTTTCTCTTTAGCAGGTTCTGATAGAGGACCTTCAAGTCCATCATCAGATAGAGAAGAAATCTCATAAGTATATTCAGTCCCGAAATCTAAATCTTTATCAACATAATTAGTCTTTTTTGAGTTTGTGAGTGACTTACCATCTCTATAAATATTATATGATCTGGGACCATCTACAGCCTCCCAATTAATTGTAATTGTATTCATATTATCAGTGTATTTCTCACCAAGAGTCAATGTGATTTTTTCGGGTGGTGGATATTGAGCTTTATCACAAGCTGGTACAGATTGTGGACCTTCTGAACCATACTTATCAACAGCAGCAACAGTAAAACAATTTTCAGACCCTGGGTCTGTTTTAGCTGTATACTTTATTGCTTTTACAGAATCAATTAATGTTCCATTTTGATATATTTTATATTTTACAGCCAAATCATGTTTGGTCCACTCTAGATTAACGATACTCTCACCAGCTTCTGCTTTTATTTTTTTAATCTTTTTTACTTCTTTATGTGTGGTAACTGACTTAGAACTAGACTTTGGACCCTCCTCTTGATGATGATCAAGAGTTACAACTGTATAAGAGTAGTCTTCATTATACTTTAACTTATAATCTGAATACTCCTGATCAGTTGTGGTATTAATTAGGTCATCATCTCGATAGATATTATAGCTACTTGCATTCTCAACTTTATCCCAAGAGATTGTAATGGCATTTTTCTTTGCTTTAGCATTTATATTTGAAGGAGAATTTAGTAAAGATTTACCGTATTCAGTGAGAGACCGGGTACCTTTTTCACCATTATTATCAGTCACAGTGATATTATAAGCATAAGATTTTCCACCTGTGACTTTATCCTTATAAGTTGGTTTAGCTGTTTTCGTTAGCTCTGTATTATCTCGGAAAATGATATACTCTGCTGCATTGTTTATTGGTTCCCATTTTAGTACTACAGTTCCTACTTCAGAGTCAACAGTAAGCTGTGGTTGTTTATCATCCTGGCTAGTTATAACCTCTAGCTTTGTAACAGATTTAGACCTTAGGTCGATTTCTTTGGTGGCAGAATTTCCTCCTGCACCATAAATGTTAAGAGTATATTTATCGGGTTTTATTTTTTTAAATTTAAATTTTCCATTGCCCTTTGTCCTCTCTGTTTTTACAAGTTGATGCTTCATGGAATAGAGGGTAAGCCTAGCACCTGAGACCTTCTTTCCACTTTCATCAAGAATCACACCTGATATATCATAGGTCTGACCTATCATAATGCTAAACAGAAGCAATACTATAGTTAGACATCGAGAAATAGTAAAAATTGAGCGCATTTCGCCCTCTATATCATTAGATATTTTTTTATTTAACACTTCTTATATATTCCTATTCCAAATCGAAGTATTTACCTCGGGTTCTGGACTCCGCTTTTTTAACTTATTTGCAACGATTAATACATCGCTAGGCAAGTTAAATACCTAATTAATTAATTACAAGGCTTTACAAATATTTAAATTTTTATAATTTTTTATTTAACTGAGGGTTCTATAACTGCATATTTCTGCCAGAATTGAACAGATTCTGCCCATTCTTCAGATGTATAAGAAGCTTTCGTGCCGCCTTCCAGATTTAGTTGATTCCTCATCATTGTAACTGGCCCGATTGGCATTTTTTCTACTCCTTCAGGTAATGCATTTATACTAATCAATTCCCAATCAGCATCTGAAGTGTTCTCTTGATTCTCAGCTAAGACATCATGGCTATATAATATTAATTTTACAGAACCCGTTTTCAATGGCGTTCCATTTGATGCTCTTACCTGAGTATATGGTTCTTCACCAGGTTTTCTAGTTACTTGCTTTGCTATTAAGTCGGTTTTATTATTGATCCTAACATATGGACAGAATACTTTTCCTACATAATCAGTATCTAGATCTACAATTCGAACTCCAGCTCTATACCCATCTGTAAAATCATTATTGTTCATCTTTTCTTCAGCGTGCTTTGCAAAAAAATTAAAGGATAGTTCCTTTGAATATGTTTTACCAGAGTCTTTTGTTTGCCTTCTAACAAAATTATTTATTGCAACTTTCATATATTAATTTATAGATAAAATGTAATAATCTTGCAGTATGGATATAAAATCAAATAATTTGCAATTATAATGGATAATAATTTTTCAGATATAATTACAAATGAGTGGTTTCTATTTTCTATTTTCTATTTATCAATAGTCTTACTGATTTTCTTAAGCGAGTTAGCTCTTAAAAAAAAAATATGGCCAAATCATATTAACAGGAAAATAATTCATATTACTGTTGGTATAGCGGTCTCTATAACCCCTCATATTTTCACTTCTGGCTTCAAGCCTATTTTACTTTCATTAATTTTTTTTATCATTAATCTGATTAGCTATAAAAATAACAGACTTAACAGTTTTCATTTAGTAGGAAGAGATTCTTATGGTACTATATTTTTTCCACTTTCATATTTATTGATTGCTGGCCTATTTTGGGATTACCCTAGCCATATTACTGCATCATTCCTCATTCTAGCAATAGCAGATCCAATTGCATCAATTATTGGAAGTGAAAATAAAAAAAATAAATCTTATAATATCTTAGGAGATAAAAAATCTTTAGAGGGCTCTATTGCTATGTTTATATGCTCTGCTTTAATTATATCGTTATTATCTCAATCAATTTTCAACGATCTTACCATATACTTTCAGATAATTGCAATACTATTTACTTCCCTAGCAATTACAATTGCAGAAGGATTGAGCTATAAAGGCTCCGATAATCTAACAATACCCATAATAGCTTTTCTATTTATTGAATTATTTAACCATTTAAACAAAATCAATTATGTCATCGAATTCCTTTTTGTTATTATAATAATTGTTCTTTTATTATTCACGTTTTATATAAAAAAACATTTATCTATTAGTGGTTTTATTGGTGCATCTTTAATGGCCACATTATTATTTGGCTTTGGAGGGGATAGTTATATTTATCCTCTCGTAGTTTTTTTTATTACTTCCACAATACTATCTTTTTTTAAAAAACAAAATACCGAAATCACAAAAAGCAACAGAACGATTAAACAAGTATATGCTAATGGTGGAATAGCATTATTTATTTGCATCCTCAATTACTTTTTTAGTCATAGTCTAATGTATCCATGCTTTTTAGCATCAGTGGCAGCCGCTAATTCAGTTACATGGGGAACAGAATTAGGGAAAAAATCAAAAAAAAATCCGGTAGATATTCTTTCAGGTAATGATGTCACCGGTGGTATATCTGGTGGTATTACTTTATTTGGTACTATTGGATCAATCATAGGCTCAGTCTTAATTGGGATAATAGGTTTTTACTTTTTAACAGATATTAAAATAATATTGTTAATTATTATTTCTGGGTTTATATCATCTATTTTTGATTCAATACTTGGCAGTTCAATACAAGCTAGATATATTTCGTTAGATGGATTGGTTATAACTGAAAATTATGAAAAATCTTATTATTTATATACTGGATCAAAAAAAGTGAATAATGATATAGTTAATCTATACTGTACTATGTCAGGCCCTTTGATTTTTTTTATTATATATTCAATTATATAAAAATAGAGCCTAATAATAGACTCTATTTATCAAATTAAAATAATATATTAGATAACTTTATATACGAGCAGACCAACCATTACAATAAGTGAAATAAATATCAATGAAACACCCATGTTTCCTTTTTTTATTTCTTCCCACTCATCAATATCAGTTGAGAGCCAATCAAATACTTTCAGTGCCACTCCTACACCAAAAGCAAAGCCTACCGCAGCAGTCACGGACCATCCTACTGCCCTCAAATATTGTAATAATGTTTCTTCTAAACCAAGGCCAAGCATATTCCCTCCTTATGATGTTTGTAAATCAATTTTTTGCATAAAATCTGATGAATCTAGTGTCCCCGCTGCAAGCTCAATTGCAATATCCGATGAACAAGTTGCCTCAAAAACCATCGTCTCGCCTTTTGATGCTGGAACGTTTACTCTAACAGTAATTTCTTTAGGAACATAAGCATTTGATAGACCGAGACTATTTTGATGAGATACAGCCTGCCCAGCAGATGCAAAACCAACAAGCATAACCATCTCAAAGTTATTTCTGTTGCTTTCAAGCGTTAAAGAAAATAAATCACTATCAAAGTCCATTAATGAAGCATCAACTGAAACTCTATATGACGAACACACACTCTTTATTTTTTTTTTAAACGCATAGTTTGCAAAGGTAAAATCAAATGCCAATACAAATAGGCAACAAACAAGTGTTATATTTCTTTTGTTTATCAAAATATTTTTCCTAAATCAGTGTCCGATTTTAATCTTTAGATTTTTGTTAACAAAAGGTTAAAAAATAATTTTCCCAGATTTAATTACATGTTTTATGGGGTTTATTGAAAATTTGTAAGGAATCTGAATCGGATCATTTATATCCCAAACAATAATATCTGCATTCTTATCTAACTCAATAGATCCACATTTATCGCTAATATTTAGTAACCTTGCAGGAGCATAAGTACTTGAATAGATTGCGTCTAGTATGTCCATTTTCATATAAATTGATGAAATAGCAATAATAAAAACCATGGACTGTATGTTACAACTACCTGGGTTGTAATCAGTAGCAATAGCAATCTCTATTCCGGCTTCCTTTAGCTTGCTATATGGTGCATATTTTGAATGCCCTAAAAAAAATGTTGTGCCCGGCAATAACACAGCACTCACCTTAGAATTAGCCATATATTTTATGTCTTCATCATCTATATTCATCAAATGATCAGCTGATATACAGTTCAATTTACTAGCCAACTTTGAACCACCTAGATTATTAAATTCATCAGTATGAATTCTTGGTATTAACCCATATTCTACACCCTTAGTTAAGATACGTTCTGACTGCTCAATATTAAAATATCCTTTTTCACAAAATACATCATTGAATATTGCTATACCCTGATCTGAGACTTTAGGTATGATAATATCACATAATAAATCAACATAACCTTCAGGATTGCTTTTATATTCTAAAGGGATTGCATGAGCGCCCATAAATGTTGGAATTATATCTATATCATGCTCTATATTTATTTCATGTAATACTTTAAGTGATTTTAATTCGGCTCCTAAATTTAATCCATATCCACTTTTTGCCTCGATAGATGTTGTGCCTAGCCTAAGAAAATCGTTCATTCTATGCTTAACTCTACTTATTAATTCAGTCTCAGATGCATTTCGGACACTCTCTACACTATGATTAATGCCTCCACCTTTAGCTGCTATATCTTCATAGGAATATCCTTTGGTTCTCATCTCGAATTCATTTTCTCTATTATCGAAAAAAACTGGATGTGTGTGACAATCTACAAATCCTGGTGTAACTAATTTATTATTACAATCAAATATCTCATCAGCACCACTAAGTCTATTTCCAATATCAGAAATCTTACCTTCTGAAATAATCAGCTCATTATCTTCTAAAGAAATCATAGAGTCACTATCTTTGCTATAGGTAACTATATTACCAATGTTTATCAATTTTAATGTTCTCATTACTTAATACCCTGACTCATTGGTATATCAATCCTCCAATCATCAGCATTTTTAATAGCATCATCATAGCCGGCATCAGCATGTCTAATGACACCAATACCAGGATCATTCGTTAACACTCGTGAAATACGTTCTGCCATTTGTTCAGTTCCATCTGCAACAATTACCTGGCCAGCATGAATGGAATATCCCATTCCCACTCCTCCACCATGGTGTATTGAAACCCATGAAGCACCGCTAGCAGTATTTATCAGTGCATTTAAAAGAGGCCAATCGGCGATAGCATCTGAATCATCTTTCATTGCCTCGGTCTCTCTATTAGGTGAAGCAACTGAACCACAATCTAAGTGATCTCTACCAATAACAATTGGCGCAGATAATTCTCCAGAGGCAACCATTTTATTTAATTCTAAACCAAACCGGACTCGATCTTTATAGCCTAACCAGCATATCCTTGATGGAAGCCCTTGAAACGATACCTTTCTATTGGCCATCTCTATCCAATGACATAATGCTTTATCATCTGAGAACATTTTTAAAACAAGTTGATCTGTTTTATATATATCATTTTTGTCTCCAGACAACGCTACCCATCTAAATGGCCCCTTACCTTCACAAAAAAGTGGCCTAATGTATTCGGGAACAAACCCAGGTATATTAAATGCATCATTTACGCCTGCCTTTACAGCTTGCGCTCTAATATTATTACCATAGTCAAAAACTATAGATCCTTTTTTTTGTAATTCTAACATGCCTTTTACATGTATTCCCATTGATTTAATAGATTCATCTATATATCTAGCTTTATCATTTATTCTTAAAGATTCTGCTTCTGACAAAGAAAAATTACTAGGCACATATCCAACTAACTCATCATGGGCAGAAGTCTGATCTGTTACAATATCAGGTATAATATTTTTTTTAGCGAATTTTGGTATTATATCAGCCGCATTTCCTAATAATCCGATACTTAGCGGTTTATTCTCTTTTATAGCTTTTTTAGCCCAAGAAACGGCTTCAGCTATACTATCAGTTGAATTATCTAGATAATCAGTACCAATCCTACGTTTAATTCTATTCTGATCTATTTCTACACATATAGCAACGCCACCAGCCATGGTCACAGCTAGAGGCTGGGCGCCTCCCATACCACCGAGACCTGATGTTAATACTAGTTTACCTCTTAAATTATCTACTCCCCAATGTTTCTTTGCGGCAGCGGTAAACGTTTCATATGTGCCTTGGAGTATACCTTGGGTGCCGATGTATATCCAACTTCCAGCTGTCATCTGACCATACATGATTAAGCCTTTTGCCTCGAGTTTATTAAAATGATCCCAATTCGCCCAATTAGGAACTAGATTAGAATTGGCAATCAATACTCTCGGTGAATACTCATGTGTCTTTAAAACACCTACTGGCTTGCCTGACTGAATTAATAATGTTTCATCAGGAGCTAGTCTCTCTAATGTTTTTAATATTGAATCAAAACATTCCCAATTCCTTGCGGCTTTACCTTTCCCTCCATATACAATCAACTCATCAGGATCCTCAGCTACATTTTGGTCGAGATTATGCTGTATCATTCGATAGGCAGCTTCTATTTGCCAATTTCTGCAACTTAAAGTATTACCGGTCGGAGGTGTTATTTTTCTTTTCATAAAAACTATTATAATCTAAAAATATTTTTTTAATCTTCTCCAGTAATTAGGCTTTGCAATCATCGTATTATATGAAAAAATAGAAATATTATTAAAATCCATTCTTCTTAATCTATTAATTTTTTTACCTGCAGACCTTGCACCCTGATTATATGTTGAGATACCTACAATAATTTTATTATGATACTTTTTTGGAATATTATCTTTTATAATATACATATTCTGAACAAACTCATTGTTGTCTACAATATAATTCATGATAACTGCCCAATCAAGATAACCAGCAGAAAGCCACAAATCCCACTCTTGAGAAAATGTTAATTTTGCATCATATATATTTGGTTTTACAGCTGCAGAAATAATACAATTAGGTAAGTTATTTTTTATTTCTATATTAGCGTTTTTTACAAATTCAGTTATTACACTTCTTTTATAATCAGAAAATACCCTGTCAAAATTTTCAGTTAAATGATAATCATTATATTCATTTTTTTCTGAAAAAATAGATAAGCCATACCGGTTATAACCATAATCCATACTATGATATCTAATATAATCATAATGGATACCATCTAATGGGTATTTACCAGATATCTCTCTAATAACTTTAATTAGATATTTATTAACATTAGGGTTTGTAGGTGCTAGAAAAAATCCCTCTCCATTGATATATAAATCATTTTTATTATTTAAAAAAATTTTATTTGATATGTATTTGTCTTTTTCCTTTTGATCTAACCAATCAGGTTTTTGAAATAATAAATGATCATAATTGACAGGATGTATTTTTGATGACCATAAATAATAAACATTAATCCATGCGTGAACTTTTATTT
Source organism: uncultured bacterium (assembly GCA_964646455.1). Taxonomy (GTDB): domain Bacteria; phylum Fidelibacterota; class Marinisomatia; order Marinisomatales; family UBA1611; genus TMED80. The sequence goes on from CAZYDX010000013.1 coordinate 14,623, forward strand.
CCTTATTTTTGCATTTGTTAATTAAATATTTAAGTGGATCAAAATCAGGAATAACTAATTTAGACTTAGGCACAAAATCAGAATCATAAAAAGAGTCGCCACGCCCTCTAATTTGAGCAAAAACATGATTAAATCCATTTTTTTCTGCAAAACTGATCGCCTTATCTATTAATTCAGGCTTTACCATGTGATCTCTAACAACCCATAATGCCTTTATTGGGGTCTTATTTCCCGAATATAATATACTAGTGAAAATTAATATAGGTATAAATTTTAAGTTCACCATAATTACAATGATTAGGCTAGACCTGAAATTTATTTTTTAAGAAGCGTTTGACTCTTTTTCTTCTTGAGAAGAAACATCAACCATGTCTACAAATTCAATGATTGAAACGGGTGCTCTATCATTATCTCTATATCCTAATTTAATGATTCTTGTATAGCCACCCGGTCGATCGGCATATTGAGGTGCAATATCATCATAAAGAAAATTAACAATATTCTTATTTGGTAATTTTCTAATTACCATCCTTTTTGAATGAAGGTCATTTTTCTTTGCTAATGTAATTAAAGGCTCTATAAAAGTTCTAAGCTCTTTAGCCTTTGCATCAGTAGTCTTTATCCTTTTATGCGTTATCATTTGAGATGCTAGATTCATTAATAGAGCTCTACGATTACCCACTTTCCTACCTAGCTTACGACCTTTTTTCTTGTGCCGCATTTAATTATCCCTCTTCGGCCATAATTTTACTAGTATCCATACCAAAATGGAGCCCCATCGTGTTAAGCTTTTCAACTAGTTCCGTTAAAGATTTTCTGCCAAAGTTTTTATACTTCAACATTTGATTCTCTTCTTTACTAACGAGTTCATATATATATTTAATTCCAGCTGCCTGCAGACAATTAAAACTTCTAACAGATAGTTCCATTTCATCAATTGCTTGATTTAATAAATTTCTAAGTGCTAAAGTTTCATCTGACACTCCTTTAGAAATTTCAAGAATTTCAGGGTTAGAAATAGCCTCTACAAACTTTAAATGTTCTCTAATATATGTAGCAGAGTAGCTAATTGCATCTTTAGGCCCGATTGAACCATCAGTTTGAACTTTCATAGTTAATATTTCTATGGGTTCTTTTGCCCCAGGGACAGGTTTAATACTAAAACTAACTTTAGTAACCGGATTAAAAATGCTATCAATAGACAATGTCCCTAGTGTTAGATTCGGCAACTCATTTTCTTCAGCTGGGACATATCCTTTACCGATACCTATTCTAAGCTCCATATCTAATTTCCCACTTGAATTAACCTCAGTTATATACTGATCTGGGTTTAATACTTCAAACTGGTCACTAGCATTTTGAATGGCTTGCGCAGTTACTATAGACTTACTTTTAAAATTAAGATTTATTTTATCTGGATTATTATCCATCAACTTAAACCTAACTTTTTTTAGATTCATTATAATATCTGCAACATCATCCTTTACCCCTTTAACAGTAGAGAACTCATGTTCTACACCTTCAATCTTTAAATGTGTAACTGCTGCTCCAGGTATACTTGTTAATAGTACTCTTCGCATGGCATTACCTAATGTTATTCCATAACCTCTGTCTAGTGGTTGGATTGTAAATGTGCCATCTGTTTTCGTTAAAGACTTTTCATCAATTTTAACTTTTAGTTTAAATGATTTATCCATTTATAATGTATCCTTTTTTATTGTAAAATTATTTAGAGTATAGTTCTACTACTAATTGTTCATTAATTGCAAGGTTCATCTGGTCTCTTTCAGGGACACTATTGAACACACCTGACATTTTAGCCTTATCTAAATCAAGCCATGGTAACTCAATATCACCTTTAATTGTTCTAATTGAATCCAAGATAATATCCATCTTTTTACTTTTTTCACGTACCGATATCACATCACCAGCCTTAACTATATAAGAAGGAATATTTACTGATGCACCATTAACTAAAAAATGTTTATGATTAACCAATTGTCTAGCAGCAGGTCTTGTTGGAGCAAAACCTAATCTATAAACAACATTATCTAATCTACTCTCAAGAAGTTGCAACATATTAGTTCCAGTTTCTCCCTTAAGTTTTTCCGCCTTTTTAAATGTAATCCTAAATTGCTTTTCTAATAGACCATACATAAACTTAATTTTTTGCTTCTCTTGTAATTGAGTCCCATAATTAGAGACTTTTGATCTACGTGTCTGAGCATGTTGACCAGGACCATATGGTTTCCTATTAAGCAACCTATCATACTTAGGGTTGCCAAATATATTTTCACCAAATTTCCTTACTAATTTTCCTCTAGGTTGTTTTGTTTTTGCCATTTTAGATATTCTCGTTTATTAGTTAGACCCGTCTTCTTTTTGGTGGACGACATCCATTATGTGGTAATGGTGTTACATCCTTTATTGATGTAATTTGCAATCCTGAAACTGCAAGAGCTCTAATCGCAGACTCTCTACCCGCCCCAGGGCCTTTAACCTCAACAGATATACTAATTATACCCATAGCCAAAGCTGATTCGGCTACCTTTTGGGCTGTCAAAGTTGCAGCGTATGCAGTACTTTTTCGTGAACCTTTAAAACCTGAAGTACCTGCTTTCTGCCACACTAACACATTGCCAAACTTATCTGTAATTGTAACATGGGTATTGTTGAATGTCGATTTAATATGAGCTACTGCATTTACATCAGCAACTTTCTTTTTTTTCTTTTTTTGTATACTTTCAGTCAAAATTTTGCCTCAATTATTTATATAGCTTTTTTCCCAAGACCAATGGTTCGTTTTTTACCTTTACGAGTACGGGCATTTGTTTTTGTTCGTTGCCCATTAGCAGGTAGCCCTCTCCTATGCCTAAGACCTCTATATGAGCCAACATCCTTTAACCTCTTAATATTCATAGCATTAAAAGAACGTAGTTCTCCCTCAACATTAATACCTAGAGAATTAATTGCCTCTCTTATAGAAACAATTTGCTTTTCAGTTAAATCTTGCACCCTTTTTTCTATATCTATTTTTGCTCTCTCGCAAATCATCGTTGCTGTTGATAAACCAATACCATGAATATAGCAAAGAGAGTAAGTGATTTTTTTATTTCTTGGGATATCTACACCAACAATTCTTGCCATTATATCTTATCCTTGCCTTTGTTTATGTTTTGGATTTTCACATATGACCAATATGTTTCCCTTACGTTTTATAACTTTACATTTCGCGCACATTTTTTTCACAGATGCTCTTACTTTCATAAAACTATTTCTTCCTATAAACGATTCTCGCTCGAGAGAGATCATAGGGGCTCATCTCAAGAGTCACAACATCACCCGGTAGAATTTTGATAAAATGCATCCTCATTTTACCGCTCACATGAGCTAAAACTGTATGATTATTACCACCTATTTCAACATCTACCCTGAACATAGCATTTGGTAATGTTTCTTTAATAATACCATCAATAGTAATTGGTTGCTCTTTAGCCATTCTTTGTTACCTTACTCAAAATATGTGGACCATCTTCTTTTATGGCTATTGTATGCTCAAAATGAGCAGAAACCTGACCGTCCATCGTGTGAATTGTCCAGCCATCTTTTGATGTATATATATCTTTAGAACCAATATTAATCATAGGCTCAATTGCAATGCACATTCCGACATGAAGTTTATACCCTTGATTCGGTTTCCCATAATTTGGAACCTGCGGTTCTTCATGCAATTTTTCACCTATCCCATGTCCAACTAACTCTCTAACAACAGAATACCCATTCGCTTCTGCATGCGTTTGGACGGCGTATCCGATATCACCAACATGATTACCAGGAATAGCTTGTTCTATACCTTTGTATAATGATTCTTTGGTTATTTTCATTAATTTAATTTTTTCTTTTTCTATATTTCCAACTGGAAATGTTATAGCATGATCTCCATAATAGCCATTTAACTCTGCACCGCAATCAATACCAACAATTTGCCCTTCTTTTAAGGTTCCATCATGAGGTATACCATGAACCACAGCATCATCAATAGATATACATAATGTAGAAGGAAATCCCATATACCCTTTAAACGCAGGTCTAGCCCCACAACATACTATATATTCTTCAGCTTTTTTATCTAAGTCCATTAATGACGCACCTGGGACTACATATTCTGATAACATTGCAAGTGTATCTGCTACAATTTGACAACTTTGTGATATCATATCAATTTCACGTTCTGATCTAGTATACACCATTACATTCTTCTCCGACCACGAATCTTTCCCTTTGTTAAAAAACCATCATAGTGTCTCATCATTAAGTGCGACTCTAATTGTTGAAGCGTATCTAATGCAACGCCAACAATAATCAATAAGCTAGTACCACCAAAGAATGAGGCCAAATCATATCCTACATCCATAGTCTGCATGAGTATATATGGAAATATTGCAACCATAGCTAAAGCGACAGAGCCTGGAAAGGTTACCTTAGATAATATATTATCTATGTATTCCGAAGTTTTTTTACCAGGTCTAACACCAGGAATGAAACCGCCCTGTTGCTTCATTTGTGAGCTTACTTGAATAGGGTCAAATGCTATAGCAGTATAAAAATAAGTAAAAAACACTATCATTAATCCAAAAAATATCCAATAAACAGGGTGTTCAAATGAGAACCAACGCATAATACTCGATGAAAAATCACTATCAGCAAAGAAAGTTGAAACAGTACTAGGAATAAACATAATTGACTGAGCAAAAATAATTGGCATAACTCCAGCAGTATTTACCCGTAATGGAATATGAGTATTTTGACCACCATATACTTTTCTTCCAACAACTCTCTTTGCATACTGGACTGGTATTTTTCTTGTCCCTTGGGTTAGAAGAACAACAAAACAAATCACCAAGAACATTATACCCATTAATACCAATTCAGAAATAAAAAGTTTTTCTCCAGAAATTACTGCACGAATTTCATTCCCAATGACAAATGGCAATCTTGAAATAATACCGACCATAATAATCAGAGAGATTCCATTGCCAATACCTTTTTCTGTGACTCGTTCCCCCATCCACATTAAAAAGATAGTCCCAGTAACCATACTAACTATAGCCGTAAAAACAAAAAGAGCACCAGGATTAACTACCACCTGAAGCTCTTTCTCAAGAAAAATTGTCACTCCATATGATTGCATCGTAGCTATTAAAACAGTCCCATATCTAGTAATTTGTGTTATCTTCTTTCTACCAGCTTCACCTTCCTTTTGCAATCTCTGAAAATATGGTAATACCGAACCCATTAATTGAATAACAATCGAAGCAGATATATAAGGCATTATACCTAGAGAAAACAGAGACGCTTTTTCAAAAGCACCTCCTGTAAACATATTGAACAGACCGAACAGAGTATCTTGCAACCTCTCAAAAGCACCAGCAAGAGCATTAGCATCTACTCCCGGTATCGGTATATGAGCCCCAATTCTAACCACAATCAAGATAGAAAGAGTATAAATAATCTTAGCCCTTAAATCAGGTATACTAAAAATATTTTTAATTTTATCAATCATAATATGGTTACTGTCCCACCTGCTTTTTCAATTTTATTTTTTGCAGACTCACTAAATGATGTAGCAGTAACATTCATTTTTTTATCAATGTGACCTTTCCCTAAAACTTTTACCGGTTTCAATGAGGATCTAATCAAACCATTTTCTTTTAGGACTATTGGATCAATTTCTGATTTTTTCTTAATATTACCCAAATCCGATATATTTACAATTTGAAATTTTTCCTTAAAGATATTGGTGAACCCTCTTCTTGGAAGCCTACGCGCTAGAGGCATCTGACCACCTTCAAACCAAGCTCTATTTTTATTTCCAGACCTTTGACCAGCGCCTTTATGTCCTCTACCAGAAGTTTTCCCTAAACCAGATCCCTGACCTCGGCCAATTCTTTTTCTATTTTTCCTAGAACCTTCAGATGGCATTAATGTATCAAGCTTCAATGACTACACCTCTTCAACTTTAACAAGATAACTAATTTTATTAATCATCCCTCTTATCTGTGGTGAATCGACCTTTTCAACACTTTGATGAATCTTTTTTAGACCTAAAGCTACTAATGTAAGCTTAGCTTTTGGCTTATAACCAATTGCACTTTTTATTTGAGTAATTTTTAACATTCTTTAATTAAAGACTTCTTTTATCGTGATCTGTCTTTTATTAGCAATCGTAACTGCATCTTTTAGATTTAGCAGACCATTCAAAGTAGCATAGACTAGATTCATCGCATTTTTAGAGCCATATCGTTTAGTAAGAATATTATGTACTCCTACCTGCTCCATTACGAATCTAACTGGACCCCCAGCTATAATTCCTGTACCAGGTGATGCAGGCTTTAACATAACTCTACTAGCACCATGTTTTCCAATAATCTTGTGAGGTATAGTTCCATTTATAATAGGTATTTTATACATATTCCTTTTCGCAATTTCCTTACCTTTTTGGATGCACATTATTACCTCATTTGCCTTACCAAGGCCAATACCAACATGGCCCTTGCCATCACCAACTGCAACTAGAGCAGAAAACCTAAATCTCTTTCCTCTTGAAGTTACTTTTGCAGTTCTATTAATTTTAATTACTGCCTCTTCGAGCAAGTCTAGTTCTGATGGATTTATTATTGACAATTTATTCTCCTTTAAAATTCTAACCCTGCTTCACGAGCAGCATCTGCAAAAGCCTTTACTCTACCATGAAATGGATATCCATTTCTATCAAATACTACTTTAGTTATGTTTTTTTTCTTTGCTACTTTAGCAAGATTCTTACCAACTAAAACTGATATGTCAGTTTTGTTTTTTGACTTTTCAACCTGTTTCTTTAGGCTTTTGTCTTTTGAAGAACTGGAAGCAAGAGTTTGACCTTTATAATCATTGACTATTTGAGACTCAAAATGTTTATTACTTCTATAGACAACTAGCCGTGGATATTCAGGATGGTACATAGAAGTAGCTTTACCCCTATTTCTTCTCCGAGTCTTGCGTCTTAAATTATTATTAAATAATCCCATTATTCGCCAACAGTCTTCCCTTGCTTAATTCGGATATACTCATTTTTATATCTTATACCTTTCCCTTTATATGGCTCAGGGCTACGAAATGATCTTATTTTTGATGCAACTGAACCAACTAATTGCTTATCAAACCCCTCAATAGTTATTGCCGTGCGCTCTGTAGTAGCCTTAACACCTTCAGGTAAATCAAAAAATATATCGTGTGAATATCCAATTTGAAGTCGCATTCTGTTTCCTTGCATTGTTGCTTGATACCCAACTCCAACTATTTCTAATTCTTTTTTAAATCCATCAGAGACACCTATAACCATATTATTTATAATCTGCCTAGTGGTTCCATGAAGAGATCTACTAAATGCACTTTCGTCTATTCTTTCAAATAAAATACTATTATCATTAATTATAGGTTTTATATTCGGGTGAACTGGCCAAGATTGCGATCCTTTTTGACCAGACACATTAACCACATTGTCACTTAAGTCAACTTTAACGCCATCAGGTATCACAATTGGATTATTTCCTATTCGAGACATTATTAAAATACCTCACATAATAATTCGCCACCAACACCCAGCCTACTAGCAGTCTTATTGCTAAGAACGCCTTTAGATGTAGATAAAATTGAAATCCCAAGACCATCAAGAACCCTTGGAATTTCACTACTACTTACGTAAATACGCTGGCCAGGTCGACTACAACGATCAATTTGTTCAATTACAGACTTACCATTTAAATCATACTTTAAAAATATTCTGATAGTAACGAATTCACCATCTTTTATAAAAAAGAAGTCCTTAATATATTTCTCTTCTTTAAGAATATACGCAATACGTTTTTTCAGATTTGACGAAGGAATATCAACCCACCTTTTATTTGTGCTTAAAGCGTTACGAATTCTAGTTAGAAAATCTGCTATAGGATCAGTCATCGACATAAATTTTTTTCCTTACCAACTTGCTTTCGTTACACCAGGGATTTCACCATTTAAAGCCATTTCTCTAAAAGATAACCTAGAAAGTTTAAAACGTCTAATTATTCCTCTTGGCCTACCAGTTAGAAAGCATCTATTTCTAATTCTGATAGCACTAGAAGATTTAGGAAGTTTATCTAATTTAATAACAGCAGCTTCTCTTTCTTCGATCGACGTATTCGCATTACTAATTATTGATTTCAATTCTGCTCTTTCCTGAGCATACTTTTTAACGTTTTTTATTAATTTCTTTTCACGAACTATTTTTGATTTTTTAGCCATTAAGCCGCCTCACCTATTTTTTCTTTTTTAGGCTTTTCCCTTAATGGGAAGCCCATCTCTTTAAGCAACCAATATGCTTCATCATCACTATTTGCAGAAGTTGTGATTGTAATATTTAGACCTCTAACAGAATCAATATTATCATAATTAATTTCTGCAAAAATTATTTGTTCTTTAACACCAAAATTATAATTCCCTCGCCCATCGAATGACTTGAAAGACAACCCTCTAAAATCCCTACTCCTTGGTAGTGCAATACATACAAGCCTTTCAAAAAACTCATACATTTTTGTAGCTCGGAGGGTTACTTTACAGCCAACAGGAAAACCTTTTCTAATCTTAAAATTTGAAATGTCTGATTTCGATTTTGTAATAATGGGTTTTTGACCAGAAATTGCAGTAAGCTCTTCTAATGCACTATCTAATTTTTTTGAACTGGTTTTCGCATCACCGATACCCATATTTAAAGAAATGGATAATAACCTTGGAACCTCCATTGGATTATCATAAGAAAAACGTGCAACCATATTTGGAACGACTGTTTCCATGTAAGATTTTTTCATATTGGAGATATAAGATTTTTTATTCTTTGTAGCAAAGTTAGTAGCTATTTTTTTTCTGCTCATTATTGTACTTCGGTCTCTTCATTTGTTTTTTTAAATATTCTAACTTTAGATCCATCATCTAATACTTTATACCCAATTCTCGAAGCAATACCATTCTGCGATACCATAACATTAGATATATGCAAAGACGCTTCTTTCTCAACAATCCCACCGTTAGGATTTTCCTGAGTTGGCCTAGTAGATTTTTTAACAAAATTTACACCTTCTACAATAATACGCTTTCTCTTTGGAGATACAAATAAAACTTTACCTTCTGCGCCCCTGTGAGCTCCGCTAATTACTCTGACTATCATTCCTTTTTTTATCATCATATCTATAAAACTTCCGGCGCTAAGGAAATAATGCGCATATAACCTGATTCTCGCAACTCTCTACCGACTGGTCCAAATATTCTGGTGCCTCTAGGCTCACCTTGGCTATTCAACAAAACAGCCGCATTCTCGTCAAAACGAATAGCACTACCATCTTTTCTGCTATATTCTTTCTTTGTTCTAACTACAACTGCTCGATGCACCTCTCCCTTGTTAACCATGCCTCCAGGTATCGCTTTTTTTACGGTAATAACAATTTGATCTCCGACACTAGCATACTTCCTCCCAGAACCACCTAAAACCTTAAAACAAAGCACTTCCTTTGCGCCTGTATTATCTGCAACTCTTAGTCTTGTCTCTTGCTGTATCAATTTCTATCCCAATATTTTTGACTCTTGCAAAATCTCACTAACTCGCCATCGTTTATTTTTACTTATAGGCTTTGTAGATACTATCCTAACGATATCACCATCTTTCGGTATAACATTAGAGATATGAGAAAGATATTTCCTATGTTTTTTAATTCTTTTTTTATAGATGGGGTGTGATACCACTCTCGTCACTAACACACTAGCAGTATTATCCATTTTAGTTGACACCACCTTACCAATTAAATTTTGTCGTTTCTTATTTTCAGACATTATTTATTATCGCTTTTAGTTTCATTATTTAAAGTATTTTCATGAATAATTGTTTTTATTCTAGCAATTTTCTTTTTTACTTTTTTTAATTGAGATAAATCTTCTAGCTGTTGCATACTTTTCTGAAATCTTAAATTTTGTAAGGATTCTTTATTCTCTTCAAGTTTAATAAGGAGGTCAGCTCTAGTAGAATCATTTTTGTTTTTATCAGACATCTACATGGTCCTCCTTTCTACTATTTTTGTTTTTATCGGCAACTTATGACTCGCATTTCTAAATGCTTCTTCAGCCATTTTTCTATCTACACCATCTATTTCAAATAAAATTCTTCCTGGCTTTACATTTGCAACCCAATATTCCAAACTCCCTTTACCTTTTCCCATCCTAGTCTCTGCAGGTTTTGCAGTAATCGGCTTATCAGGAAATATCCTAATCCACATCTTACCAACTTTTCTAACTATTCTTGATATTACAATCCTTGAAGCCTCAATCTGCCTAGCTGTAATCCATCCGGCTTCAATAGCCTTAAGGCCATAACTACCAAATGATACATGGTTTCCTCGGCTCGCCATACCACGCCGATTTCCTCTGTGATGTCTTCTATATTTTATTTTTTTTGGTTCAAGCATAATTTTAATTACTGTTTTCTAAGATTTACAGATCCAGACTTTTACACCGATAATACCATAAGCAGTATGAGCCTCACTTAGAGCATAATCTATATCTGCCCGCAAGGTATGTAATGGCACACTACCATCAGAATATTTTTCACTCCTAGCAATTTCGACACCACCTAATCGACCAGCGATGTTAATTCTAATCCCATTAGCACCCATTCTCATAGTAGCCTGCATGGCTTTATTTATGACCCTTCTATAGGAAATTTTCTTTTTTAATTGCTGACAAATATTTTGACCAACTAGAGAGGCATTCAATTCAGGCCTTTTAACCTCAGAAATATTTATCTGCGCATCTTTCTTATTAGTTAACTGTCTTAATTCTTTCTTTAATTTATTTACCTCTTCACCACCTCGACCAATAACTATGCCAGGCCGAGCTGTATTAATAGTAACAGCTACCTTCTTAGAAGTTCTATTAATCTCAACGCTTGATATTCCTGCATTTGGAAGTCTGTATGAAATATATTTTCTAATATTAACATCTTCCTCTAAAGATTCTGAAAAATTATTTTTTTCAGCATACCAAACTGAATTCCAATCTTTATTTACATTTAGTCTAAAACCTATTGGATGTGTTTTTTGTCCCAATTTTTTTCCTTATATCTTTTTACTCAGTTGTTAAAATAATAGTTAAATGACTAGAAGGCCTACGTAATCTTGAAGCACGACCCATTGAAGCTGCTCTAAATCTTTTCATTACTGGACCTTGGTTTACATATGCTTCCTTTATATGAATTAAATCAGGATCGATATCATTATTACCTTCAACTTGCATTAGATTAGCAATAGCAGACCTAATAGTTTTTTCTATAACAACCGATGCTTTTTCCGGAGAAAAATGAAGATAGTTTAGCGCATTTCCCACCTTAAATCCACGGACCTCATTTAAAACTTTTCTAATTTTTCTAGCAGATTGTCGATTATATCTAGATGTTGCCTTGGATTCCATATTGCTACTTTCTATCACCAGAATGCATTCTAAAAATTCTAGTTGGAGAAAATTCTCCAAGCTTATGACCCACCATATTCTCAGAAACAAAAACAGGTATAAATTTATTTCCATTATGCACAGCAAAAGTATGACCAACAAACTCTGGAATTATCATTGACCTCCTCGACCATGTCTTGATAACAGTTTTTTTACCACCATCATTAATTTTTTCAATTTTCTTTACTAGTTTATTATCAACGAAAGGTCCTTTTTTTAACGATCTAGCCATTATTATTTACGCCTTTTAACTATCATTGAGTTAGATTTTTTATTCTTTTTTCTAGTTTTATAACCTTTGGTAGGCTTCCCCCACGGTGTGACCGGATGACGACCACCAGAAGTTTTCCCTTCACCACCGCCATGCGGATGATCTACCGGATTCATCACTACGCCTCTTACTTTTGGCCTTTTCCCGAGCCATCTAGAGCGACCAGCTTTACCAGAAACTATCTGTTCGTATGCCCTGTTACCAATTTGACCTATAGTAGCCATACATTGATCAGAAACCATCCTTATTTCTCCAGAAGGAAGTTTTATTGTTGTAAAACCACCATCATGAGCCATAATCTGCGCATAGGCACCTGCCGATCGGACCAACTGCCCACCTCTACCAGAATTAAGTTCGATATTGTGAACTGATAAGCCAGTAGGAATATTAATTAATTTTAGAGCATTACCTAATTTTAATGGAACTTTATCACCCGAAATGATTATATCACCGACTTTAATCTTAAGAGGAGATAGAATGTATCGCTTTTCTCCATCTTCATAATGGATTAAGGAAATATAAGCAGAACGATTTGGATCATATTCAATCGTAGCAACTCTTCCATTAATTCCAAATTTATCCCTTTTATAATCAATTATTCTATAACGACGTTTGTGCCCGCCACCTCTACGACGAACAGTTATACGACCAGTGTTATTTCGCCCAGCTTTTTTCCTCAAGGCAACAGTTAATTTTTTTTCTGGCTTATCAGTAGTAAGATCTGAAAAGTCTGATCTCGACGCGAATCGACTTCCTGGGGTAATTGGCCTAAGATTTCGAATTCCCATTTTAACTATCTACTCCCTCACCAATAAAATCAATCGAATAGCCTTCCGCTAAAGTAATTATTGTTTTTTTATAACTAGCCCTCTTACCCTGTGTCCTGATTGTTCTACCATTACTTTTTGTTGTCATTTGCTTTAACTTTCCATCAATATTCATAGTTGCAACTTTAGAAACAACAACATCAAACTTCTTTTCGATCGCATATTTTATTTGAATTTTATTAGCTCCTTTTTCAACAATAAAAGCATACTTATTCTCACGTTCTTGCATAATCGCCATTTTTTCGGTTAAGATCGGTTTAATTATTAGATTTTGATACATTATTTTATGCTAGCACCTCAATTAAATTAATTAAACCCTGCTTATCTGTAACTACTATATCCGAATCCAACATGTCATAAACACTAATATTTTTTACATCTTCAATAAATACATTTCTCACATTTCTTGACGATAACATAAGATTTTCTTCAAACGATGATACCAAAATAGTAACTTTTTTATTTTCTAATTTTAATTTTTTCAACATCGACACAAAAACTGATGTCTTCTTAGATTCAATATTAATATTATCCAATACAATGAATTCATTTTTGGATATCTTATCTGAAAGAACTGAGCGACGAGCTAATTTTCTCATTTTCTTTGGCAACTTATGTCTGTAACTATGAGGCTCTGGACCAAAAACTACGCCGCCACCTTTCCAAAGAGGTGATCTGATTGTACCAGCCCTGGCAACTCCACGCCCTTTTTGTTTCCACGGTTTCTTACCACCACCCCTGACCGCAGACCTATTTTTTGACCCATGTGTACCCTGCCGTAAATTTGTCATCTCAGCTAATACTGCCTGCCTAATAACAGACCTATTTAATTCCACTTTGAAAATTTTTTCATCTGCATCTACTTTGTCTACAACGTCACCAGTAATACTATGTATATTGATTTTCATAAATATAACTACCTTGTAATAATAACAATACCATTTGGCGCGCCAGGAATACTTCCTTTTACCAATAGTTGATTGTTTTCCTCATCAATCATTATTACTTCAAGTGACTTTACACTAACCTTTTTATTACCAAATCTTCCAGGCATCTTTTTCCCAGGGAATACTCTAGAAGGGTCTGATGCAGCACCAATAGAACCAACATGCCTATGAGTATCTCCTTGACCATGAGTTTTTCTCTGCTGACTAAATGAATATTTTTTAACGGTCCCTGAAAATCCATGCCCTTTTGATTTCCCGCTAACAGAAACATAATCACCCTCTTTAAAAAGACCGACATTGAATATCTGTCCAGGCTTGTACTCAAAATTTGGGACTTTTTTAAATTCTGCTAAAATACGCATTGGTTTTACAGCGTACTTATTGAAATGACCTTCTGCAGGCTTATTCAAGTGTTTTATTTTGGTTTCCTTATAGCCAACCTGGACTGATTCATATCCATCATTTTCAATTGATTTTATCTGAGTCACTTGACAAGGACCTGCCTCGAGAACAGTAACAGGAATTGCCTGACCATTAGAGCCAAAAACCCTCGTCATACCAATTTTCTTACCTATTAAGCCTCTCATAATTTTTTATACTTTAATTTCAATATCAACACCAGCTGGTAGATCTAATTTCATGAGAGACTCAACTGTCTTTGGAGTTGAATTAATAATATCTATCATTCTTTTATGAATTTTAGTTTGAAACTGCTCTCTTGATTTTTTATCAACATGCGGAGAACGAAGAACGGTATAAATAGAACGTTTAGTTGGCAATGGAATAGGACCAGATATTATAGCACCTGTTGATTTTGCAGTTTTAACAATCTTATCTGTTGATTTATCAAGCAATATATGGTCATAAGCTCTTAAACTAATTCTTATTGATTGATTAGCCATATTTCTTTTACTCAACAATCTCAGTTACAACACCTGCGCCAACAGTATGACCACCTTCAC
>CAZYDX010000014.1:0-27910 GCA_964646455.1 uncultured bacterium
TCAACTGGTCCTATGTTAGATTCATCGATAATGATATTATCAACTCCAACAAGTGCACTAAAAAAATCTTCCGACAGGGTGATACTTTTTAGTCCGGTTATTGACAGCTCTCTATCAGGAATTAATGCTTTATCAGCTACTGCCTCTCCTATTGTAACATCATTTATATAATTCATTTCCTCAGGAGATATATTGATTAATCCATCTCCAAGAGATATACCATTAACAGAGCTAAGATTCATAAAGCGTCCAGAGTCTGGGGCACTAGTCCCGATACTTGTTCCGTTAATTCTCCCGTCAGTGATAGTTAAATAGTCTGATACGTATTCGTCGTCAATAATATCTGCCTGCCAAGAACCAGTGTTTATTGTACCAACAGCATCTATAATAGTATCATTACCAGTGGTTATCATTGTTCCACTAGAGTTCGGAACAATTATTACCTGATCAGAGGTAGGCTCTTCAACCTGCATTGTCGTCTGGAATGCATTTATATTTACACCCTCTAAAATAAGAGGGCTATCACCAATTAGCGTACCAACGCTGCTAGCACTTACCCCAGTAATGCCTGAGCCATCCCCCATAAACATCCCAGCAAATGATTCTGCAGTTACTGTGCCTGAAGATGTAATATTTCTGAGGCCAGATATATCAAGGTCAGCACTTGCTACAAGTCCTTTCCCTGCACTTACCTCACCTTGAACAACACCATCTAGCACACCAAGTTCAACATTGGATAGTACAATATTTCCATCATCGATATTTAGTCCCTCTTGTGTGGTTACCGAAGTAAAGCGCCCGCTTGCAGGAGTTGAATCACCAATAGCTGCATTGTCAATTGTTCCTCCAGAAATAGTGAGTTCATCATTAATAAAAGAGTCTTCAATTTGATTACCCTGCCAGGTACCAGAGTTAATAGTGCCAACAGCATCAATAAGCTCATCGTTGCCCGTGGTTAACATCGTTCCACTTACATCCGGGATTGTAATTGTTCGATCATCTGTAGGATCATCTATGATAAAAACCATTTCATTTTCATCGTAGGTTAAACCTTCCATCGCTAATGGAATTTGTCCGCTAATTACTCCGAGCGAATCAGCTAAGATTCCAGTTAGTCCTGCTGCGCTTCCGACAAAGGCATCTGCGGTTATAGTTCCTGAAACAGTTACATCAGAGAAGTTTACCGTGTCTGGTATATTTAAGTCATAATAATCACCGGACAATGCAACCGCAGCCATATCTACAGTACGAGTGTAGCCCTTAGCGTGGTAGGCGGTATCAGAAATAATAGAATAAAATACGGCCGTCATTTCTTGCCTAGGCTCAAGTATGCTACCCTCAACCTCCACCTCAAGAAAGGCCATCGAAGGGATTGTCGTCATTTCATTTTGGCTTCCTAATGTAGCAGACAATAGCCCGTCATTTATATATATCTGCTGTGTCTCTTCCCAAAGGAAATCTCCACCCTCAGGCTCTTTATAAAGCCTAAATTTCACTTCATAGGTTTTATCATTAGCAGGCTGCCCATTATTCTTAGTTAAAATACCTTGATAAGATATTCGCCTAGGGACCGAGACAGTCGCTGTCTGTTCTATCAATGTCTCAGGATCAGAGCTTGAATTGGACCGCCTTACTCCTCGATTTGGTTCTTGTGCTAATAATGGTATTAATACCATTAGCAATATATAAACATGTCTTTTCATGAT
This sequence comes from uncultured bacterium, assembly GCA_964646455.1. Classification (GTDB taxonomy): domain Bacteria; phylum Fidelibacterota; class Marinisomatia; order Marinisomatales; family UBA1611; genus TMED80. Next base: position 1,707 of record CAZYDX010000014.1, read on the forward strand.
TTACTCCTCACTAAAAACGTTAACTGTTTTATTTAATTTCAATATTCTATTTAAATGGAAAATCTGGTGGCATATCTAATGAGCCCGTATTGCCGAGCACTGATGAGGTAGCCTGACTACCAAATAATAACAGTACTGCAAATAAAAGCGGCCTCTCTTTGAAATACTCTGCCATATTTCTGTTAAAATCTTTAAATCGTTTTCGAATAGATTTCTTCTGCTTTGGTAGATACCCTTTTAAAACCTTTGGCACAGTCTCTCTAATATGTGACTCCAGGCCTGATACTCCTGATTTATGGACCAAATGCATCGGATTCATATAAATATCATGTGTCAACCATGATGGCTCCTCAGTTACACTGACTGATCTAATGGAATGGTCAAGCATCTGGGATATATAAATACTAGGCCCTGCTCCAACTCTCATATTGGATATATTGTTTATCTTGACATCCATTGACCTGGCATATCCGTCACCATCCCAGGTGAACCCCCCACCAGCTATGGTATAGAGCAGATTGTCCTCTTCAATATAACGGATCAACCCCTTTCCCTTTTCCGCAATATACATTTTGCCAGAAGCGTCAAAGTCAATTGCAACTGGGTAATATAACTCAGCCTCGCTAGCCGGTATGCCATTTCCTCTTAGGCCAGTTCCTTTTTTTGCTCCTGCTATAGCCTCAACCCTGCTCTTGTTTATAATTTTAAATACTTGATTCAGGTATGGACTTACAACATAGTAATTACCCATATTATCTACCGCAATATCTGTCATCCCTTCCACAATACCTGCATCTAGAATTATACTAGACATACCATTTGAAGAAAGCAATCGTACAGACTGGTCGCCCTCACACAGAACCACAACGGATCCATTTTCTAAGGCTCTTATAGAGGTTGGGCTTTGCATTTTTACTGATGAATTGCGATCTGCAAGCATCTTGTATTTACCACTAGAAATGCTAAAAACTCTGTCGTTGTCTCGGTCAGACATATATATCTTTCCATCAGGCCCGACATCAATACCTGAGGGGTTGATCAGGTCTTCGTTATATATTTTCCCCGAGGCAATCTCTTCTATTTTCTGGTTTAAACCAATTCTATAGACGCTGTTTGTGCTCGCACTTGAGATAATCAAATCTCCATTAATATCTATTGCCAATGCTTTGGGGAGCTTCATTCTATCAATATTATTTGGATCTATTGGAACAGTAAAAATAGACCAAGAATAATTTGGATCCTGCTTAAGATATTCTTTTGCATCAAAAAAGTGAAATGATAGTGAGTTGTGCTTATTTAATGACCAAGAAAGAACGTGTGTTGCTTTATCCATTTTTGCGTTTTGAGCCGCGCAGGAATCTGTTAGACAATTTGTATCATACACTGAGGTCAATGCCGGGTTTAAACTGTCTGCTTCTTTAATGGTATAAACCGTGTCCGGCCTATATTGATTGGGCTCAATAACGTTTTTCAAACCATAGTCCCTAATTAGTTGATATATGATTTCATTTATAGCCTCTGCCTGCATCGGTACTAGATCACCAATGGACAGCGACTGGATAGATATAACTGCTGCCAGATCTGTTTTCTTCTTTTTTGGTTTTTGTTGTTCAGGCTCAATATTTTCAACGATATCTTCTTCTATAACCTCTTCTTCATTTGGTTTAATAATCTCTAGCTCAAACGAATCTGTTGATGTGAGACCTTTCTTGTCTCTAACAGTAAGATTAATAGTATGTTTTGACCCAATAGGGAGCGACTCCGGAAGATCAAGTAAAAAAGTCTCGGTGAATGTCTTGATCATATCAATTGAACCATCGTTGTTCCCTTTGTGTGTCTTTACAGTATCTGTCTTGTCATATATATAGTCTTCTTTCGCCATTAGTGATGGTGGAATTGACCACTCAAACTGTAAAACGTCCCCATTTGGGTCTCCGGATTTCTCACCGCTTATAGTAATTGTGCTTCCGGGTGCAGCTTTTATGTCACTGCCAGCTTGTGCGACCGGAGGTTGGTTCTCACTTTTCTTAAAAATCTTACCAAACTGTTGTGCACCTTGCGAATGCGTATAATTATTGCTTAATAAGAATAGTATTAATACTATATAGTAATATCTCATATTTATTCCCTATGATTTGATTTTAATGTTTCCCCCTATGACTAATTTGCATGTTGATAGTTAACATTAGATTCTTCACAGTTGATCTTTAGTTATAGGGGAATTATTTGGGCTGATGCCCATTAAATTTTTTTTCGATACCATCATTTGCAATTCTTTCTTAAAAAGAAGAATTAATTTATATTAAAAATGATGTGATATCGACTGTTTATTTTATATTAATAACAATAGTGGGGCTATTTTTAGAGTCAATTTTCCACCAATTATTTTTATCATTATCTCCATCATTAAAAGAATACTGATACAAACTAATTCGTAGGCTTTTTATATCTGATATATTATTGAGTTGAAAAGTTTGCGTGATTTCTGGATCTAGTCTACCTAGTTTCGATAAGAATTTGGCAAACCAGTAAGAGTTCTTCAAGTGACTATTAATACTTTGTTGGAGGTTATTAATGTATTTTTGTTTTTCTGCAAATGGAAGAGAGTCTAAAATTTCCCTGTCCTCACTTTTGATAAAATTATTTATAGATACTTCGCCCATTTTTAAATCTTCAGCGACCATAGCCTCTAAAAATCTTTGATATGCTGAAAGAGCAAATGGATTATCAAGAAGCCTCTCAAAGTAGAGTGCTTCAAACCATATCTGCCAGTCTATACGAGGCATATGTGGAAAAAAGAATTTCGGTCTATTATTTGGCTCTACTGGCTTATAATTAAAAATAATTGGCCTCCAGACACTGTCTGATGATAGTGCCTCAATATATATCTCAGGCCTGGTTATTGTCATCACTCGAAATAATCCATATGCATTCATGGATCTAGTTACCTGCGCAGTCTGAATCAAGTTTTTACCGATTGATGAAATATCATTGTAGCCTTGATTAATATTGGGCCTGTTCCCTTTTAAGTCACGGTCGATAAAAAATAAAGTCGTATAAATAAAACAAGTCAAAATAATTAGTCCAAAAGCTAATTTAATTTTTTCAAGGTTATTCTCATTGTCTTCTTTAGCGGTATTAAACCATTTATTAAAAAACGCTTCAACGAACTGATCATCAATAAGCGTAACACAAATCACAATTGTCAGAAGATTGAAAAACCCATAGTTGCCGGTTATAATGATCAACACCTGAAAAATAATTAGACTGGATAATGCAACCCGCCTAATCCTACGAGGGAAAAATATCATAAACGGTATGACAAGCTCACAACAGTATGTAAAAACGAGGGCCATTTTATCAATGAACTCTGGCAGTTTATCAACATACCAGCTTATCCACGACGGAATTGGCTGTGTCCAATAGTGATAATTGAGCGCTGTCAGGTCTCGCCAAGTGTTTGATCCATCTGAGCCAAAAAAGGTGAATTTTACAAGGCCCGATTCAACCATAAGTTTTATAATCAGCAACCATAATAACCATTTCCCAATTCGTGACGGGTTTTGAATATTTTTTCTATCATCAAATAATTTCCATGGTACAAAAAATATGGACAATAGATATGTCTCTAATAAGAGCGTGTCCCACTGAAAATTAAGAAATGGCTCAGATACAGAAGATATAGACAGGTAGCATATCCACGATACTAATATCGATATATGTGGAGCTAAACCTATCATCAATGATAAAGTCGCAAGCGCCCCTAGACAAAGAACCATATTTAGCCAGAAATCAGTTTGTGATAGCCACAATATTGTCGGCCTCGCAAACCACTTTGAAATATCTGTATTTGTCTTTGTGATAAACCCTTCTATTTGCCTGAGGTCACTCTCAAAGGGAACAATACCACTTGAACCAATAAGCATATCAGACTGCGACCAAAAAGATAAAAATGCAATTAACCCAACAAACCCAAGAAGCCTACCATATATCCAGCCACTAATCTTATAAGTATCTGGTAAATAGTTAGACCCCAAAAAAAATTGCCCTATAAATCGAAAGAACCTTCGATTATTAGCAATAAACTGATAGAAAGATTCTGATATTTTTTCGAATATCACACTTTTACGGTATAACCACATTGGTAATTTTTTACCAATCTCACCATAAAATCTAAATACCGCAGCAGCGCCTGTATAGGTATTCTTTTTCGTAAAAAACACTACTGATTTTTTATAATCCAGCTCTGGCGCCTTGGGATATTTATTGAATATATTTTGATAGGGAATAAATTCAATATTATCATTTACCAAAACTTTGAACCGATCCGCACACAGTCTGCAAAAATCACATTCTCCATCCCACACCATTATAGGGTTTTTTGTCCTTAAATGTTTTTTATGAGACTGAGTCAAAGCAATTGTTTTATTTAATTTTATTCAACTGATATGGCTAGCAATGTATTTATCATACAATTGTCCAACTATCCCATCTGCAAGTCCCGACTGTGGTACTATTATTTTTTTTGCGCCTGACCATTTCATACAACTTAGATATATTTTACTTGCATGAATAATTACATCTGCCCTATCCGGCCTTAAACCTAAAACCGTGATTCGTTCTTCAATATTTTTCACATCAATTTTTTTTATAAGGTTTTTAATAGTTTTGTATTTAACAGATTCATCCTTCTTTTTCCCAAGCATAGAAGATATTTTATTTATATTTCCGCCACTGCCAATCGCTTGAATAGCACCTAGACTTTTTGTACTATCATATACCCAATCCTGCATAATCTCCCAATATGAATTTTGAACTTTCCCTTCAAGTAATCGAACAGATCCAATTGAAAAAGATCTTGATGCTTGTGTTTTTCCAGCGGATATAATTGTTAGCTCAGTACTTCCACCTCCAACATCTATATGTATATAATTTTTATTCTTGTTTAGATACTGACTGACATTTCTAGATAATATCATGGCTGCTTCCTCTTGACCATTTATAATGTCAATTTGAATACTAGTTTCATCTTTTACTCTTTCAACCAGTTCTGAACCATTTTTAGCATTGCGCATAGCTGCAGTAGCACAGGCTCTATAGCTTATTGGATGATACGCTTTTATTAGATGATTAAAACCATGAAGTGTATTGAGAAAATTGTCGCAATTTCTTTCACTTATTATGCCTGTTTTAAATGCGTCATTACCAAGGCGAATGGGCATTCTTATCAGCGATTCTTTAATAAAAAATGGGTTTTCATTTTCCTTTTCAATTATCCTCGAAAACAAAAGACGCATGGCATTACTGCCAATATCAATTGCTGCAAAACGAAAGCTAGAAACCATTAGTCAACTATAGAATCATCAATGCTATAATTATTGTTTTTCCCCTGATATATACTTTCCATCTTTAAAATCACCCTCCCATTTTTTACCATTCTTATAAAATCCATTTATAATTAGCTTACCATTATTTGACCATTCAAACCACTGTCCATCTTTTTTATCATCCTTATAGCTCCCAGTGTATTTCTTTTGGCCATTATCATACCACCAAACCCATGCCCCATGTTTTTGTCCATCCTTATAAATTCGTTTATAATATCTCTGTCCATTGTAATACCAGCACCTCCATTCACCATCTCTCTTATCATCTTTATATGATCCAATATCTTTCTTCTTACCACTTTTATACCATGTTAACCATTGACTATCTTTACGACCTTCGATGTAGGATCCTTCTTCTTTTTTATTACCATTTTCATACCAAAAGGTCCAAAAATCTAATTTAACTTCTCCTATTTGAAGACCTCGTGATTTTAGAGTACCATTGTCATAATACTCTTCAGAACGACTTGCCATCCGGCCTTTATAGTATCTTCCGTCATCAAACTCTCCTGACCATTTTACATCATTGTGGTAGATGCCATTAGTAATAAGATTACCATTATTATCCCATTCGTTCCACCTACCATCTTTTTTATCATTGAAATAATTGCCTTCATATTTTTTATTCCCATTATTGTACCACCAGATCCATTGACCTTCTTTGCTACCATTATTATATGTTCTTAAATAAAATTTATCTCCAGTATAGTACCATCCTAGCCATTTACCATTCATTAAATCATTTTTATATTGTCCTGTTTTTTCCTTTTTACCGCTCTTATACCAAAAGTTCCACTCACCAGTTTTTTTATTTTTTACATATTCTCCGCTACTTTTTTTAGCTCCATCTTTATGATAATAAATCCAATCACCTATTTTTATAGTATCATCTATAACTAGACCCTTGGCCTTTATTAAACTATTATAATCATAATATTCTATAGACTCGGATGCTTTCTTACCTTCAGAATAATATACTCCTTTAAAAACGCCTTCAACCTCTTCATCATCGTCATATACTCCATCAACTAATACTATACCACTATTATCAAATTCTTTCCATTCACCATCTTTTTTATCTTTATTGTAATATCCCCAATATTTTATATCTCCATTATCGTACCACCATACCCACTTACCATGTTTTTGCCCCTTAAGATATCTACGTTCAAAAAACTTATTCCCGTTATAATACCAACCTTCCCAGATTCCATCTTTTATCCCATTATTATAACTGCCTAATTTTTCTTTTATTCCACTTTTATACCAATAACACCACTTCCCATGCTCTATATCTTTGTTATATAGTCCTGTACTTTTTCTTTTTCCATTATTATGATAAAATGTCCAACGACCTATTTTCTGACCATTAAACGTAATCCCTTCTTCTTTTATCGTTCCATTTGGATATTCGATTTTTACACCTTTTTTTTCGACACCCTCTAAATAGAATATTTCGCCATATTTTCCATTCCATTTTTGTCCATTAATAAATTTTATATTTACTACAATTTTTCCAACTTCATCCCATTCGACCCAGTCTCCATCCTTTATACCAGATTTATAACTTCCTTCTGATTTTTTCAAAGTATCATCATGCCAATATGTCCATAAACCTTCTTCTTTACCATTAAGATAGTTTCCTATATATTTTTTGTTGCCACTTAAATAATTACCAGCCCACTCACCATCTTTTATGTCGTTTGTATACGGGCCGGATTCCTCTAAAATACTGTTATCGTACCAATAGCTCCAGTTTCCTATTTTTACATTATTTACTAAGGTACCTGAAGATTTAAGGACTCCATTTGGATACTCTTCGGAGTAATCTTCTCTATGGAGTCCACTTATATAATTCTTATCTCCAAATCTGCCTTCCCATTTTTGCCCATCCTTATACTCCCCATTGATTATTTCGTTTCCTTGTTGATTCCACTCTATCCAACGCCCATGCTTTTTATCATTTACATAATTTCCACTATGTTTTTGAGTTCCATTCTCAAACCACTCTGACCACTCGCCACTTTTTTTATTATTTATAAATGTCCCCGTAATCTTTTTTTGTCCATTGTTATGATATTCAACATACTCTTCTGCAATTTTACCACTACTATAAAAATAATTTTCAAACTGTCCTCTCCATGGAATATCATTTTTATACATACCATCAATTTTTTCATTTCCTTTTTGATCCCACTCTTTCCATATTCCGTCTTTTTTCCCATCTCTGTAGTTTCCAGTATATTTCCTATCACCATTTACATACCACTCACTCCAGGGTCCCGTTTTTTCGCCATTAATTAATACACCTTCGAGCTTTTTCTTTCCATTTTTGAAAAATTTTTGAAAGAGTGATCCTTTAGCACCACTTATATAGTAATCATCACCAAAATAACCCGACCATCTTTTGCCAGACTTGAAAATACCATCAGAAATTTTGTTTCCATTCTCATCCCACTCAATATATTCACCATTTAAATCACCGGTTGAATAGTGGCTTATATTTTTCTCTTTACCATTAGGATACCACTCTTTTGCTTGCCCATTTTCTTTAGAATCAATAAAAGTAATTTCTTTTTCTTTTTCTCCATTTTTATACCAAAATTTCCATAAGCCTTCATTCCTACCACTAGTATAAGAACCCTTAGACTTTATTATACCGCTATCAAACCAGGAAGTCCATTCATCCTCTTTTTCTCCATGCGCGTATTTTCCTTTTTCGCTTTCCTTACCATTCTCATGTAATAAGATCCATAGACCATGCCTTTTGCCATCTACATATTGTCCCTTAATACGATCTTGGCCACTATCATACTTACCAACAACTTCACCGGTAAATGGAGTTTTGCTACCCTTTGAATATTTAATGGACGACTTTTCTATTAGAGTGTCTTCATCAATGATGTTTGAACACCCAAAAAAAAGAAGGAGGCAAAATAAAAAATGTGGTTTTTTATTCATGTTATTCGATATGTGGAATATTGATTATTTACAATTTATGAAATTTGAGTTAATTAATAAATACAACCATAAAAATTTATTCTATTTTAAACGTTATCCCTTTATCTTTCAGTCGAAATACTATTACATCACCTATCCCTGAAGCAGGTGTTAATACACCTGAAACATCTGGAATAGATTCTTTTTCTAATAGCAGACTTAGTGCAGACTCTGATAACATTTTAGCGGTAGCAGCATACCCCGGATCCCGATCACCGGTCACTATGCAATTCAATTTCTTTTCATCTAAAGACCCAACCAACATTACCTTAAAATACCCACTTTCTCTAATTTCTTTTGATGGACCTTGTCCTGGCGCTGGTAAAAATAATTTTCGCAACAACCACAATGATATTCTAAAACTAATAGCTATTTTTAATGAAGCCATGCCAATTAGCATAGAAAATGACTTCATAAAACCAAAAAACCCCTTATTAAAAGAGTAAACCTCGCTATACTTAAAACCTTCACCATATGAATATCCCATTAATGCATTTGAGCGTCTTACAACACGGGTATTAATGCCTGACATTATAAAAGGGCATGTCCAGAGCTTCGTTTTTTCATCCCATTTCACAGAGCGAAGACTAGAGCCATCAGGCCCATTTAATAATTGGGCATCTGGGTTTAGTGCGTAGGGATTTCCTAATAGACCAGACAATTCAGGTCTTGAGCTAATATAAGATGAAATGTTAATCATACTCTCAATAGTTCCACCACTAGGTCCTCCTTTCATTCCTCGAACATAGAACTTGATCTTATCAAATGGTTTGCCAAATTTACTTTTTGCCTTTTGCTGTAGAACTAAAACACCAATATCAGATGGGACTGAGTCAAACCCGCAGCTATGAATAATTCGGCAGTTATTTCTTTTTGCTAGAACATCATAAGAGTCAATAGACTCTCTAATAAACGGCACCTCACCAGTAAGGTCACAATAGTCAGTTCCATTACTCGCACAAGATTCCACTAGTAATTTTCCATATTTAAGATATGGCCCAACGGTACTAATTATCACGCGAGAGACAGATGTGATACTATCAAGGGAATTTTTATCATAGCTATCGGCTATAAGCGTAGGCAGGTTTTTCGCTTCAGAGTCAATTTCTGATAGAAATATTTTTAAAGTCTCAAGCTTCTTATTATCTCTTCCAGCTATTGCCCAAACAAATTTTTCATTTTTCACTCTATATTCACGAACAAGATATTCAGTGACAAGTCTACCAGTAAATCCAGTCGCACCAAATATAACTAAATCATATTTTATATCCTTCATGAACTACTGGCTAGCAACCAAACTAACTAATGTAACTATATCAATAATACTCAATGTTCCATCCATATTAATATCAGCAACAGACTCACAACATGTGCCTGAAGAGTTATTGTAAACAATTAATTCTGCAAGAATTAATACATCAATTATATCTAAGGTTCCAGAGTTGTCAATATCTCCTACTGACCAACTATCACAAGCGTCAGTTGGCAATGCATAAAATGAATGATACCCCGCCAAAGGAGAAGACTCAACTCTGCCAGAATTATCAGCTACTTGAATAAAGTAATTTATATAGGATTCAATAAACTGCTCAGGTATATATCCACTGTATTTATCTACCTCTTCAATATTATTGGAAAGATATAGTTGGGTAGAATCATAATCAAACATAGACTCATTCTTCCAAAATACTTTTACTGATTCTTCAATAATACCTGATTCACTCAGGTCATCGACATTAATCTCAAGCTCATATCCTAGAAGTTCAATAGGCGCAATTGTGTCTCTGAGTGGCTTGTGGAAAAGTTGTAACATTTCTAAATCAGGTATCCCTTTCACTCTGCAATGTAGCGCATCTGTGGACTCCCAAGTACCGGTAAATCCGATTACCTCATACTCCGGTAAAGCTTCTTTGTATACATCAAGTGCTTCATCATCCCATGAGCTATTCATTATAGGTACTAGTACTTTATTGTTAACTATAAATGAATTTGTATAGGGTTGGTCATTCGGGGTCCAGACTCTAAAAACCTCCCAAGGTTCCCCCCAATTATTTTGAGATTCTAAAAAATAAGTTACAACTGACTCAATCTCATCATACTGCTGATGATTACTAGGCACTTCTCTTATGAGAACTTTGGTCGGGCTTAGATACTTACCCCAGCAATCTATGTGGTCAATGTATGTATTGTTTGGGTCTGAAAGAACATGATAGGTATCTATACCATAATAAATATTCATAAGGTTATTTAGCTCATCATTTTCCCAACTATTTTCTAAATAGACAAGATCTGTTGATGAGGCGATGCCGTAACCATCTGTCATATAATTCCCACCAGCATGAACAATATCAACCGAAAAATAAGGAACATCTAAATACTGTGATGTTTTTAACGGAGCGTCATTATCATTGGGCCGTGGTCTGTTATAGGTAAAGTCTACAATGCTCATATTATTGTTGCCATCAACAACCCACCATGGTCCATAGTCTCTGGTCCAGTAACTATCCGTTGGACCAGTAATAAATTGAACATTATTTGTATTAACATTTCCACCGCTCATTGAGCTGAGCGCACTATTTTCTTGGGAAGCTGAAACCAAACAATAGATAATCACGTCTTCAGATAATTCTCTAATAATTTCTAAAGAGATACCAAATGGGTAACGGATGATAACCCCACTCATTCTCTCATATTCGGCAACATTACGTACTGGTGATTGGGGAGGATCTGTATCTCTTCCCATTTCATAAATTATGTGTAAATTATTTTTTTCAACTTCTGTAAGACCAATCGGAAGCTCGTCTATCTGAAGTTCTCCTCCCTTTAAGACACTTGATAAAAATAGGATTATAATTAAAGTAACGTATCGCACTATATCTTATAAATTAAAATACAGATTAATAAAAATAACTAGGCAGGCTAGAGGCTATTGTTTTAGCCTATAGGTAGCACCCTCCATCGTTTTAATAAATTTATCTACCTGGCTCTGGGTATGAAAAAGATCATCCATTGAAACAAAAACATCACTCGGATAACCTTCTTCATCATAATCACGAAGGAAGTTTGATTCGAGTTTTATGACAACATCACGAATGACCATAGGTGGAATTTCTTTACTTCGCATAAAATTAATCTGCAGATTTAGCTGACCCATTGAGGTCATATGGAAAAGTGGGATATTGCCATCGTCACAATCACAGCGGAAAGTCATAGTACCGTGATCATTTCCTCTCCCCCAGCTAATATCGGACGCATACTGTTCAGCAAAGCCAATTATTGATTCACCTATTTTTGCAATCTCTCTACTACACGTCTCGCGCATATGTTCGATGAAACTGTCTTTATCCCAGTTTGACATTTACCTCTCCCCCATTTGTCTTATATATGATATTAAAAATATGATGGCATGAATTTACTACGACTTATTTATACAAAAAAGATTTCAGACAGAGATTTTTTGTTTTTCTAATCTTCTTCTAAAAAAGATTTTAACTGAACTCGAACCATATTGTCCTTGATATCTCTATCCACAAATTTATTCATCGGATCAATACCAGCCTTTGTTGGTTTTTGGTCTACAACAAAGGTATAAGTTGATAGCGAGTCTTTTATCATTACTTTTTCAACATAAATCGGAGCCTCCTGCTTCAATCCGTCTAGTTCTATATCACCTAGAATTCCTACCTCAAGCCAGTCATTTATATTTGTCGGAGTCTCATTTCCTAAACTATCAGAATATACTTTTTCTGCCTCGACAGTAAATGTGACACTATATGTTCCGTCTTCATTTTTTATGGCACTCGCATCTTTCGCTTTATTTTTATATAGAGTAATTTTTTCAAATGTGTCCTCAATAAGATATTTCAAATTTTCTGGCGAGTTTTCTTTAATTGTTTTGACAAACGTTCCGATATTCGCATACGGCTCTGACTGATACCGAAATCGATCTATAAAATCTCTCAGTGCTTTATTAAATCTAGATCTTCCAAGAAAATCTGATAGAGTATACATCACCAGCCCAGCCTTATTATAGTGAATATATTGCTGCCCCTCTGTCTGAACAATAGTAGGCTCAAATTTGCTCTCCATTGCGCGTCCCATAAGATATTTGTCTAGCTCATACTTTAAAAACTTCCTTAATTGTTTTTCTCCTTTTTCTTTCGCCAATAACGAAACCGCTGAGTATTCTGATAGACCTTCACTAAGGAAAGCAGATCCTTGCACATTACCACCTGCCACTTGGTGAGGCCACCACTGATGGCCCATCTCATGTGCTGTAACCCAAAATGGCATATCCAAATCTTCAGGGTCTTCAAGGTCAACATCCATCACAAAACCAATAGCCTCAGAAAAAGGAATTGTATTTGGAAAAGAAACAGCAAACGCCGAATACCTTGGGAATTCAATGATTCTACACTGTCTATAAGGATAAGGACCATATAACTCCGAATAATATTCTATCGATTTTTTCATCCCGTCCATCATCGTCTTTAAGTTATAATCATGTTTTGGGTGGTATAATATTTCTAAATCTATCCCTCCCCATACTTCCTTCATGACAGCATACTTACCTGATACAAAAGCAAATAGATTATGTATCGGCTTATCCATTTTATAGTGAAAATATTTTCTTCCATTTTCACTCCATTCTTTCTGTAAATATCCTGGAGTGATAGCTATCTGGTCTGCGTCAGTGCTCATAATCATCTCATAGTTAACCCAGTCAGCGTCATCACCAAGAATACCGTTCTTTAAACCTTCAGGATCATTATAAACTGGCATCGGATCTTTCTCTCCATCTAGACCATATTTTTTTCTTGTTCTTTTTTGTCTTAGCTCCCGGTCTGGATCATAACCAAAAGTAGGCAAAATCTGTGAGCTAAATATCAGCGTACCGTTTTCGACCACGGTCATATCAACACCGCTATTACTAAATCCTTTGCGTTTACGCTGACCTGAAAATTCAAGAAAAAATTCATCTCCGGGCATTATAGGTGGGTTAAATACATACATATCCCAACCAAATATGCTGTCTCGTTCAACCAATTGATTATTAATTGACCAATCATATTTTTCATAGGGGAAATTTGCACTAAAGTTAGAATGTATCGTGTCAATCACCGACCCGGTCTTATTCTTCATACCATAGACTCCACTGAATTCAACCCTTGAATCAGACGGGAAAAGATGCACCTCACCTTTTACTGAGGTAATCTTTGGAAGAGGTCTATTTTTATACTTTTTATATTTTTTTTCATAATCAGCTGAGCGCTGCTCATAATATTTTGGCCGATGATACTCATTAAGGACATTGGTATTATAAAAAATATATGAACCCATTATAATAAACAAAGCTGCGAAAAAAGAAAGACCATAAACAGTATATTTATTCATTCTTGTTTTGGCCATTGATAATCTAGACCTTATCTCTTGTGATGTTCCTCTTGTCCACATAAGATTCGACATAATTGTTATCAATACAGCGAAAGATATCCAGTACGCTTTGTAGCTAATTAATCTTAAAATATAAGGAGTAAAACTATTCATGTCAGAGTATGGCGCACCAGAACCAGATCCAAAGTAATATAGTGTATGGTTCAGACCTAACTGTCCAGCGAAAATGCCAAACATAAAATATAATATCATTAAAAAGTGTCCTAGATACTTATGATTCACTATCACCTGTATCGTAAACGCCAGCACACAAAGTAGCATATAACGCGTCCAGTCCAGAATAAATAATTTCTTCAAATATAATAGTATCTCATAATCAAAAAACTCTCTCCATGTCTGGATACCTATACCAACAACCATCAGCACTAAAAGCATAATCCCCGGCAAAACAATTAAAGCAACAAGTTTTGAGATCATTGGAATCCAACTAGGTACTGGTAGAGAGTCAATGATCTGATCAGCTCGAAGTTCTCTCTCTTTCCAAATAATTTGGCCAGAGTAGAAGGTGATAATAATCAGCATAAACAGAGCAAATGAACCACTCAATACTGATAACACCTCATAGGTTACTGGGAGCGTATTTACTCCATACATTTTTCCAATCGCTGATTGATTAAGTAATAAAAACCCTGCTGCAGTTCCAGCTATTGCTAAAAAATAAGGATCTCTAAAGGCTCGTTTCACCTCTATACTAAGCTGTGTTTTAAACTGTAGCCATTTGGTCGATGGATTAAAAACAGGTTTTATTTTTTTTCTATACCCTAAATCAGACTCTGGATGACCATCAGCAGCATCTTCAATGTCTTCCTTTAGCTTTCTATTGAACAATCCTCCTTCATGGGCAAAGCTAAACCTCCACAATCCCATTCCAAAAAATATAGCACCTACAGCTATCCAAATAATTCGATTTAGTACTAGCCACTTTCCTAAAGGAATGAGGAGAGTATCCCGCTCGCTAGGTGTCCAATACCTTACCAGTTCACTAATAGCCTCACCTCCAAAAGGATCTAATAGAGTAGCGATCCACCTAGTCTCAATATCGCTAGTTAAGTTTGAAGAAGTTAAATACCCAAAAAGTAGAACTACGGAGGCCAAATAAGTAGGAAGCATCCTTCTTGATAGAATTGCAAGTGAAAACAATATAGCACCAACTAAAAATATATTTGGCATTACCATAACGATCATTGGCTGGAGATACGCGTCTAAACGTAAAACTCCAATCGCATCTTGGTCAAGATATGGCATGAGAAAACCAATCAAGAGGCCAAAGGTTATACCTAGCTGAATAAACAAACTAAGAGTAAACGCACCTGCAAAGCGTCCAAAGAAATAACTTGATGGTTTAACTGGTTTTGTAAAAAACAATGGGTACATATTGGTCTCATAGTCCCTATAGCCAGCATTACCAAAAATCGCTGCACAAATTAAAACCCCAAAAATAGTGAACACCGTTTGGAGTTCAGCAATAAGTAATGGAGAGTTAATGTTTGTCCCTTGATTTCCTATTACAATGCTTGCACCAGTGAATGCGCCTCCTAAAATATTAGCAATTAAAAAAGCGAGCGCAAAAAAGATCAAAAAATAGACCCATACAGAGACCTTTTTAAAACCCTGCTGAAGTTCAAAATGTGCTATTTGCTTCCACATATTAGTTTCCACTCCCAGTGTCTAGCTCGTTTATTGTGGCAAAATACAGATCCTCAATCTCAGAATTACTTTGTTCAAATCCTTCAATTGGCTGGCTATCATCAAGTAACCTGACCTGTACCTTTCCCATATATAATTTTGAAGAAATCAGCTGATACTCTTTTTTAATTCCTTTATATTCTTTTTTCTCAACTAAGCCAGTCCAAATCTTTTTTCTTATGCCTTTAATTAAGCTCATAGGATCCCCAATTAGCTTAACCTGGCCTTCCTTAATGATCGCCATATTACTACATAGGTCACTAACATCTTCAACAATGTGGGTTGAAAGTATCACAATAACATTTTCTCCTATTTCACTAAGTAGATTGTGAAACCTGTTTCTCTCTGTTGGATCAAGTCCGGCCGTTGGCTCATCAACAATAATAAGCTTTGGGTCTCCGATCAAAGCCTGCGCAATCCCGAATCGCTGTTTCATACCACCAGAGAATGTCCCCAGTTTTCTATTTCTATACTTCCATAGATTTGTTTGGGTCAGCAAACTCTTTGTTGATGCTTCTCTTTCGCTTTTATCGGTGAGACCTTTCATGACTGCCAGATGATCAAAAAGCTCCACCGCAGTAACCTTTGGATAAAGACCAAACTCTTGGGGCAAATATCCGAGTATCTCCCTCAGGGCTTGTTTATCTGTCGCAACATTAATATCACCAACAGTGATAGAACCGATGTCCGCATCCTGGAGACCTGCGATTGTCCTCATTAGGGTGGATTTACCTGCACCATTTGGCCCTAAAAGTCCAAACATACCATTCTCTATCTCTAGGCTAACATTCCTCAGTGCCTCAACATTATTTGCATATGTTTTTGAAACATTATCTATAACTAATCGCATGATATCTCCATTTTTTCTGTCTTTAAAAATTAATAGGGTTTTATTTATTAACTGATTGAAAGGTCCGCAACTTCTTGTTTATGATTCACCTGAAAGTAAATTGTACTGAAAAATGACCCAATAATGATAACGCAAACCAGACAGGTATATATGATATCTACATTGTACCAGCTATAATCCTGAAAATAAATAATACTGACCCCTAGGAATAATTTAAAAGCCTCGGCCACTAACGTTAAACGACCCTGATCAAGTAGCGAGGTATATGAAAAGATACTTATAAAAATAAATACTGCGTATAAATAATTGAAAACTGGCTCTGTATTATGGAGCACAGTAAATAGGTGGAACATAAAAACCAAAGCTACTAGCAACTGCATCCAGCAATAGACAATTAGACTAAGTGGGTTCTTTGTTTCATATTTCTCTTGCTTACTAGGGTCCTTTATTTTCATTGATGGATAGGCTATTTTAACATCTTCTGGCCTCCACCCAGTAGGCATAAACCAGATCTTAATTTTATCAACATAATTATCTGTCCTCCAGGCATCTTTGATCAAATGCCAAACGTATTTATAGTTAATCAGTATTGGGTTCCAAGTCTTGGCCTGGTTTAAGGTTCCATACACGGGCTTTACACTATCAAGCTCAGGCTGAAACGTACCAAATATTTTATCCCATATTATTAGAATCTGCCCATAATTCTTATCAATATACTCTGGGTTAATAGCATGGTGTACCCTATGATGAGATGGTGTAACAAATACATATTCTAGAGGACCTAATTTTCTGATAATCTGTGTGTGATACCATAGCTGCATAAATAAATGTATAGGGCCCATTATCGCAAATATAGATGCCGGAACACCAAGAAGCGCTCCTGGAATCATAAAAATCGCTGAAAATTTAATTGTATTTGAAATTGACTGCCGCAGCGCACAAGATAGATTAAAATCTTCACTACTATGATGAATTAGATGTCTGTTCCACAACACATTAACCCTATGGTTTAGCCTGTGGACACAGTACCCAGAAAAATCTTTTACAAAGAAAGCGACTAGAAAAGCCAGCCAGTATGGCTCCAACTTATAAATGGCAATACGGTCAACAAGCCAGGAATAGGTAACAATAGCAAACGTAAACTTTATCGCATCGCGGATCGTGTTTGTAATTCCTGAGCTTAGGCTTGAAATAACATCCGCAGAACGGTTTACCTTCATCCCTTTTACCTTAGCAACTACCGCCTCCAAAGCGATCAACACCATAAAAGCAGGTATCGCATAGAATAGCGTTTTAATATAATAACTCACGGAAAAATCACCCTATATAAATTATCCTGGAACATTAATCTATAAACTCATAGTCTACTGGTATTACAAATCTTTTTTCATCATAACTTTCCGCATATAGCTCTATCATTTCTATCCCAAAGCTCATTTTGGAATCATCATCACCTTTTTCTACTTTTTTTACATCACCCTTAATAATCTCTCCAGATATAGGAGGAATACCATTAGCCTTATATATACTATCTAATTTGGTCGCGCCTAATATCATTTCATTATTTGATAGCCCACTACCGTAACTACTTATTGCAATTATAGTATCATTAATGCCTTGGGATAATAAAACCTGTTTATTTAGAGAATCTGCAAGACGTAATAGAGAAAGTTCCTTCACAGACCACTCATCGATTACCCATTTGAATTCAGAAAACTCTAAAGTTGTTGTCCACTTTTTTGTTCTAAAACCATGAATGTTCTCCATCTCTTTATGATTCCATCTCGAAACAGAAATAATATTATAATCTTCCGAGGATTCATCATCTGAACCTATTGTGTATTCTATTTTTTTAGGTTTTTCTTCACCATCCTCTGAGGGCTGTTCGTTTTCATCTGTAGGTTTCCAGTACTCCTTATCGTTAATATTGTATTCCCACTCTTGTCCTTCCTCATCAATGAGTGTACCAGTTGTATCTTTTATATCAGAAAAAGCACCTAACATAAAACCAATAAACCTTGATTCTATATTAGTAGTTTTAATTGTATTCTTCTTGCCGTTTACTAGATACGTAGTCTGGTAATGATAAACTTTACCAATAACAGGAACATTAGCATAGGTTTTTGTTAACATTTTAACCTGAATATCTTGGGAATAACAAAGCCAGATACAATTAAATACCAAAACAATTATCAGCCTAATTATCATTAATTATTGATCCACCTATCTCTAACTTTTAGACTTGGATTTTTTTCACTGATAGAGAGCGACTCATATACGGCCGAGTGTATCCGGTGGCTCCAATCAAAATACTTTGGGTCTTTATTTTTTCTGTTGGGATGGACCGCGTTCGTAAGCAAAATAACTATAATTTCATTATCAGGATCTATCCATAGTGTGGTACCTGTGTATCCACCATGTCCGAAACTAGCATCGCTGAGATAAACTCCACCGGAAGATGCACCTGACGGGCTGTCCCAACCTAAGCACCTGGAACTCTCAGAAACTAAGTTTGCTCTTGCAGTAAAAAGATCAACCGTTCCCTGCTTGAAGATTCTTTTCCATCCGTAGAGTCCTCTGTTCAACATCATCTGAGAGAATATCGCTAAATCTTTAGCAGTAGAGAAAAGTCCGGCATGCCCCGCTACCCCACCAAGAATATGTGCATTCTCATCATGAACATAGCCGTGTATCAAATTACCCTTCGAATCTATCTCAGTTGGTATAATTCTATGAAGCTTTTCTTTGGGTGGATTAAAAAAGGTCGTGCTCATACCAAGAGGCTCAAAAACTATTGAATCCATAAACACCTCTAGGGATAATCCACTTACTTTTTCAACAATCTCGCCCAACATAATCGCGCCTACGTCTGAGTATATGGTGGTATCACCTATCGCTCTTACCGGCTCAGTATTATATATGCTGTCCAGAACAAGTTCTTTTGTTTTCTCCATCTTGAAGTATTGTTTGAAAGCCGGGAGCCCAGATGAATGGGAAAGCAGGTCTCTAATGGTTATTTTTGATTTTTGTTCCTTATACTTTTTCTTTTTTCCTTTAAAATCCGGCAAATAACTTGCGACAGGATTATCAATATTAATTTTATTTTGGTCCACTAGTTTCATTATCCCAGAGGTAGTGGAAATAACTTTTGTAATAGAGGCGAGGTCAAAAATATCACTTGAACGAATAGGTTTTTTACGCTCATACGTGTGAAAGCCGTGACCTTGATAATAAAAAATATTTCCACCTTTAGCCGCTAATAAAACACCACCCGGCCATGCCCTATCTTCAATAGCAGACTCCATTAGACTCTGAAGATGAGATTTTTTCGAACCAACTGTTTTATATAAAACCCTTTTGATCTCAGTACCAGGCTTATACTTTGACAATTCTTCAATCTTTAATTCTTTTTCTTTAAAAATACCTGATCCTATTTTATAAAGACCTGAAATAGATATAGGTAGGTGGCCAGAAATATTTTCTAGACCAATGAGTGCATCAGCCAAAGCATTTTGCATTAGATAGCTACCTTTATAAGCACATAAATATGTGGAAACTTCTGGAAAATCCTGTAGAAGGTATGGGGTCCCCAAGCTTGCAAGGATAATTCGGTCCGATTTTTTTATTAGTTCTCTAACAAAATATGTTTCATTATCAGGAAAGAAAATACGGTCCTTCCACTCTTTTGGACTTACAAAAGCATTGATAAGTATCTGACTATTTTTTGGAATGTCTTTTATAATAGCGTCTAGAACAGGCTTATTATCGGACTCATCAATCTGAATAGATCTAACAGGGAGTTTCTCAGCAATAATTCTAGAAGAAACAGTAGACCTTGTGTGTTTGAACTCTTGGTCATATATATCAATTACATATATAGTGTCTTTACCGGTCGAACTCAATGGTAAAAGTCCTTTTTTGTCTCTAACTAGGGTTATAGCCTCTGATGCAATTCTATTTGCTGTCTCCTTGTTTTCTTTCGTAGAAATATTTTCCATCATAAAATCCATATTAATAAACCGGTTTAGGTTAAGACCAACTTTTTGCTTTAATTCAAGCATTTTCAAGGCTGATGCGTTGATCTGTTCTATTGAAATTTCACCATCTAGCACAGCTTTTTCGACTATATCAATAGCGCTGGCTAGATCATAATTTTGAATTATAATGTTACAACCAGCCTGGATAGATTTTACAAGTGCATAATCCTCAGAATAATTCTTTGTTATTCCACCCATGCTCATAGCGTCAGTTATAATTGCCCCATCAAATCCAAGACTACCTCTTAGAATATCTGTGGCCCAGAATTTACTAAGAGTGGCCGGCTCATCAGCCTCTGGCTGAAAGTCTGGAGCGTGTATATGAGCAAGCATAACCACGTCGATTCCGGCTGATGCCATTATCTGAAAAGGTTTAAGCTCTAAAGACCATAAACGAGATGAATCACTGGGTATCATAGCCAGCGAACTATGAGAATCTGTCTGAGTATCACCATGACCTGGAAAATGTTTTGCGGTTGCTATCATCCCATAATCCTGAAGACCCTTTGTATACTGTAGAGAAAACTCACTAACAATATCCGGGTCTTCGCTAAATGACCTGGTATTAATAATCGGATTAAGAGGGTTATTATTTACATCTAACACTGGTGAAAGATTCCAGTGAACACCTGCGGCTCGGGACTCTGTAGCCACAATTCTACCTACCTCATAAGCATTTTTTGGGTTTCCAGTAGCGGTAATAGCCATCATCGGAGGAAAATCAGTCCCAGAAGGAAATCTCTGACCAAAACCTCTTTCGATATCCGCGTCAAATATAATTGGTATTTTTGAACGCTTTTGAATCTCATTGATGAATGCTAAAGAACTGGAACCATCTCCAGACCAAAGATGAATACCTCCAATTCCATCACTGGAAATAAGGTTGGTTATCTCCTCCCATTTGTCAGGAGTAATATTTTCATATTTCAAGTGCATCCTGTAAATCATCATCTGGG
Source organism: uncultured bacterium (assembly GCA_964646455.1). Taxonomy (GTDB): domain Bacteria; phylum Fidelibacterota; class Marinisomatia; order Marinisomatales; family UBA1611; genus TMED80. Next base: position 23,077 of record CAZYDX010000014.1, read on the forward strand.
CTACCTTCTCCCTCAGAGATAATTTCTTTAGAACTTTTTCTGGCCAATTATTTGATGACCTTGGCGTACTAGTGCACCCCATAACAAAAAGAAAAAAAGTAAGAAAGAACCATAGAAATATTTTCTTTCTACAGTAATTTGTAATAATTAACGTTTTCATTCAGTATTTAATTTATTCAAATTATTTTTATGTAATGTCAAAAAGACTTGATCAATTAATTGGACAACTAATTATCGCTGGTTTTAGAAGTGATAAGGTCTCTGATACTACAAATATATGTAGATATATAAAAAAATATAACCTATCTGGGGTGATTTTATATGATGAAGATTTAGAAAAAACTGGGCCTGGCACTAGAAATATTAAATCTCCAGAGCAGGTTAAAGAACTTATAGATAATCTTCAGTCCGTATCAGAGACACCTCTTTTCATTTCTATTGACCAAGAAGGTGGCCATGTAAACCGCTTAAAAACTTCTTACGGTTTTCACGAATTCCCATCATGGAAGCATATTGGCTCGCTTGATAACACCCTAATCACCAGAGAATTTTCTAATTCTATTTCTAGTGCATTGTCTAAAGCAGGTGTCAATCTAAACTTTGCTCCTGTCTTAGACCTTGACTACGGTGATAAAACATACATCGGCAAATTAGAAAGAGCATTCCATGGAGATTCGAAGAAAGTTATAGAACACTCAAAAATATTTATAGATACTTTACGGGAAGATAATATTATATCCTGCGGAAAACATTTTCCAGGACAAGGATCTGCTTTTGGCGATACACACCAAGGGCTTATTGACATATCAGAATCTTGGTCCGTTGCAGATCTATTACCCTATGCTGAACTTATTGAATCGAATCACCTAGACATGGTCATGGTCTCACACGTTTTTAATGATAAATTTGATGCTGAATTACCTGCATCACTATCTCATGAGACTATCACAAATAGCCTTCGCAATGATCTAAATTTTAAGGGTGTAATCATATGTGATGACCCCAGTATGAGAGCATTATCAGATAACTATGAATTTGAAAATATGTTTTCTCTAATGATAACTGCTGGTGTTGATCTACTATGCCTTGGGAACAACCTAGAATATGACCCAGACTATATACCCAAAGCCGTTAACGCTATCAAAAACTCTATAGAAAAAAATAATATATCTATCGAAAAATTACACCAGGCTATTGCGCGGATAAAAATACTCAAGGAAAAATATAAACTGTATGAGTAATACACTTTTCTTAGGACTCGATGGTGGTGCAACAAAGGTTCTTGCTCAAACTTGCGAGTTTGATCCTAATTCATCATTAATTATTCCGAATGGAAAACATGTAGAGTATAGCTATAATGAATCCAACAACTTTGAGTCTACTTTTAAGCCAACAAGCTTGTTACAGCAGCAAAAAGAAGCCAATGAAAATAATTACAAATTTTCAAAAGAAGAGATAAAGCAATCATCTTCTATCAACGACACGATTATAAAAATAATTTTATCATCAGTAAAAAATAACAAAATCGCCCAAATCGGTTTATGCTTTCCCGGAATTAAAACCACAAACTTTGATGGAATCTCAATTATGGCAAATGGACCGAGAAGCATTGACATGCTGTCTCAGTTAAATCAAAGGATTAAATCAAAGCTTGAACACAGACTATCAATCAAAACGATATATGACGACTCTGAGTGCTGTGTAATTGGTGAAAAAAAGTCATCTGCGGGAAAACTAAAAAACTGTGACAATGCAATCTATATTGGAGGCGGAACAGGTATCGCAGATGGATTAATATTAAATAATAAACTGATAGATCTAAAAAATCATTCTGAAATAAAGAGATCCTGGGAATTGGTAATGCCAGAAGGAGAAACGATTGAACAATGTCTATCTCTTGGAGGCATGGTAAGCAAATGGAATAAAAAAAAGAAAGGCTCTCCCAATGACATCCTATCACTTTTTGAATATGCAGCCTCAGGCGACTGTATCGCAAACGACATATTAGAAAAAGCTGCGAATGCGTTTACATTCCTGATTAACAATAGAACTGATTTTTTTTATTCACAAAATGCTAAACCAGAAAAAATTGTCATTGGACAAAGGCTTGGTAATTTATTATCTGATAAAAATAATCCACTCTCAAAACTAATATCAAAAAATTATACCGGTCATATTCCCATTGAAATATCAACTGACAGAAGAACTGCGGCAATTGGAGCAGCGTACAAAGCACATGAAAACATTAAATAAACTGCCAAAAAAAGAACCAAAAATGTTAATAGGAATAGTTATTCCTGAGGATAACCAATCAGAACTTGACATCAAAATAAATGGACCAGATTTTGTAATAACCTTAGACCAAAATCAAATGGCACCAACCCAGAAAGAAATGTCTATTCGCCAATTAAAAAATGGGTTATTAGTAAACAATATCTACTGTAATGAACTTTATATACAAAATAAGTCTAGGACCATAACAAATAATATTTATCTAAGTCCAATAATAGCCGGTAGAGGATTTCACTGGCAGAAATCAATACCAATACAGGTTCTTGGTGATATTCGTATTTCTTCTTTTAAGTCCTCTCTCTTTGTTGTTAATGCCATCTACCTTGAAGATTATCTAATGTGCGTGGCTACATCAGAAATGAGCGGTGATTGCCCAAAAACTTTACTAGAAGCACAAACAATAGCCGCTAGATCATGGATCCTTGCCGCAGAAGAAAAAAAACATAAGCATCTTGATCTTGATGCCTGTAATGATGATTGCTGCCAACGATATCAAGGTATTACAAATTTAAACCAAGAGTCGATCAAAGCCGCGAATAATACAAGAGGTAACGTACTAACCCATAATGGAATGATATGTGATGCTAGATATTCAAAAAGCTGCGGAGGAATAACAGAAAATAATAACAACGTCTGGGATATGGATTCAAAACCATATCTTTGTTCTGTATATGATGGGAAAGCATCCATAGAATATGATGTCACAAGTGATCTCTCTTTCCGCAAGTGGCTAGAGGACGAAACATCTTCATACTGCAGCCCAAATTTTATTGCTGAGAAAAATCTTGATAAATTTTTGGGAAATGTAGACAAACAAGGTAGCTATTACAGGTGGAGTGTTTCTTATGATAACAATGAACTAGTAAGCTTGGTATTTGCTAAAACAGGCAAGAAGTTCAAAACAATAATAAATTTGAACCCAACTAAAAGAGGGGACTCAGGCCGGGTCCTGTCTTTAGATATAATTGGTCTATTAGATGACAATACAAATTTTTCACTATCTATAGACTCTGAATACGAGATACGTCGTATTTTACACCCTGAATTTTTATATAGTTCTGCGTTTACTATTGAATCAAATTCTGAACATAATAACGAGACAATTCGATTTACTTTAAACGGAGCAGGATGGGGACATGGTGTCGGACTTTGTCAAATAGGAGCTTTAGGAATGGCGCTTGATGGGGGAAAAACTGAAGAAATTTTATTACACTATTATCAATCTTCTCAAATAAGAAATATCTATGAGTGAGACAATAGCACTACACTGGATTGATTGGTTAATTATTTTATCCTATATAGCCTTTTCATTAGGAGTCGGCATTTATTTCTCAAAAAGAGCTGCATCTAGTATAGAAGAATATTTTTTGTCTGGTAGGTCACTTCCATGGTGGATAGTAGGAACCTCAATGGTCGCAACAACTTTTGCCGCTGATACTCCATTAGCAATTACAGAATTTGTCCGAGGCCCAGGAATTTGGCAGAACTGGTTCTGGTGGAACCTACTTATGGGCTCTTTGCTCGGTGTATTTCTATTTTCAAGATTATGGAGAAGGGCCGAGGTCCTTACAGATAATGAACTATTAGAAATTCGATACAGCGGAAAACCAGCTGCTTTTCTGAGAGCATTTAAAGCAGGCTATTTTGCAATTCTATACAATTTTATTGTTATGGGTTGGGTTATCAATGCCATGGCCTCTGTTATCTCTGTCATGCTAAGCATGGACAAGTGGACTGCAGTGTGGTTGTGCGTTGTTATTGCTGTGGTTTATGCTATCCTCTCTGGGTTTTGGGGAGTGGTAGTAACTGACTTAGTTCAATTTGTTATAGCAATGTTTGGCTCCATCACTCTTGCGATAATCGCTCTCAACCATGTAGGAGGAATGGAAATATTATTAACCAAATTATCAGAGTTAATGGGTACAGATGTGGTAACAGAAAATACATTAAAATTTATACCCCCTGTGCCAGATACTGGAATAACAACCCAAACATTTTGGGAGTCACCCTTTTCAAAATTTTTAATTTTTATTAGTATCATGTGGTGGTCTCACCATGGAACTGATGGCGGCGGATACATTATACAGAGAATGTCCTCAGCCAAGAATGAAAGGCATGCCCTATTGGCTACGCTTTGGTACAGTCTAGCACATTATGCTCTAAGAGTATGGCCTTGGGTTATTGTCGCGGTAGTCTCAATTATTATGTTCCCTATTATTCCAGATTCATACACTGAACTAGGCACCAAAGCAGGCTATCCATTGGTAATGAACAGCTTACTGGGTCCCGGTCTAAAAGGAATACTGATCGTGTCATTTCTTGCTGCGTTTATGTCCACAATAGATACACATTTAAATTGGGGTGTTTCTTACCTGATAAATGATATATATAAAAGATTTTACAAGCCAAATGAGTCTGAAAAACACTATGTGTTTATTGGAAAAATTATGACAGTAATCCTGATGGTTTTGGCTGCATTTACCGCACTGAAAATGCAGAGCATATCTAAAGCTTGGGAGTTTATTTTTGCCATGGGTGCTGG
>CAZYDX010000015.1:0-14733 GCA_964646455.1 uncultured bacterium
GTTTGTGGAGCTGCCCACTCTGGGAAAGTTTTTTCAGAAAGTTTTAAGGTTAACGCTAACGGAGAACTTGCTGAGTGTATTGTTTACTTGAGGGATGTTAAATACAGTGGAGGAGTACCATCTAATTCAGTAGAACTAGATCAAAAAGGTTGTATTTATTCTCCACATGTTTTTGGAATACAAGCTGGACAAGAGCTGTTAATTAAAAATAGCGATGCGACACTCCACAATATCCACTCTATACCTAAGAAAAATAAAGAGTTTAACTTTGCTATGCCTAAGGTAGTTAAAACGAAGAAGTCTAAGTTTGATGTTTCTGAGGACCCTTTCTATATCAAGTGTGATGTACATCCTTGGATGAAGACCTGGGTATTGGTTTCAGACCATCCTTATTTTGCAGTGACAGATTCAAATGGCAATTATGAAATCAAAGGAGTACCTGCGGGAACATATGAGGTTGTATGCTGGCAAGAGAAATTCAACTTCAAGAAAAAGAGGGCTATTGTTGAAAAAATCACTGTGGGAGAAGGTGCAGTAACAAAAAATTTCACATTTAGAAGACCAAAGAAAAAGTAATTAAATTTAATATTATATTCGAAAAGGCGGGCGAGGTGTTCGCCTTTTTTTTTAAATGAAAAAAATAACATTCATAATAACATTTTATTTATTAGCCAGTTGTACAAAAACAGATAAAGAATATGCTGTATATGGTGTTGTTCAAAAAATAAACGGTGACCAGAGTACTATTATTATAGATCATGATTCAATACCTGGTTTTATGATGCCTATGGTTATGCCTTTTAATTTTCAGCATGAAGAAGAGATAAAGGGGATAAATATAGGCGATAGCGTAAAATTTAGATTAGTGGTAACAAATAGAAATAATTACGCTACAGATTTCATAACGTTTGGTCCTACAGCCTCAAAAGACAGTCAAGATGACTTTTGGGATGATGAAGAATTTAGCCAGAAGGCTGTTGGCGAGATTTTGAGTGATGTTAATCTAGTTGATATTAGAGAAGGAAGTATCCAATTAAGCAGTTTAAATGGAAAATTTAGATTTATTTCATTTATTTTCACCCGATGTCCTATCCCTAATATGTGCCCTGCTGTTGTTATAAAAAATGGTGCCTTAGCAAATAACTTTCGTAACAATAAAGATTTAGAATTGATTATGATCAGCTTTGACTACATTCATGATACACCAAAAATATTGAAAGATTTCTATGGGGAATCTACAAATAGGTATGAAAACTGGCGGGTATGGTCAAGTTACAATAAGATATCTGACCTTTATACTTTATCTAGTGAAATAGGTTGTCAATTTTGGGGTATTGATGATAACAATATTGGCCATAATCTACGTTCAGCATTGGTAGGACCTAATATGGAACTATTAAAAATTTGGGAAGGGGATGAATGGCTTGTAGAAGATGTAAAAAAAGATATTGAGAATTATATAAAACTAATGAAGTAGACTCTACCAGTCTTCATCATCCCAATCATCCTCGTCTTCATCTTCTTCACCGCTAGTAAAATCATATCCATTTTCATCAAAATAAGCTTTTATTTCATCAGATATATCTGTTTTACCCTGGATATTCCACATATAATCTCTAAGGCCCTCAAGCATTGCATCTTGGTCACCTTTTAATTTCACTAAATCTTTACCCCAGATATCTACCGCATCATCTGTTTCAAGAACATCAGGAGTAGGAAGATAAGGAGCAGGCATTTTTGTCCCTGGCATTATTTCTCCAGGAGCTCTCATCCAATCAATAACCCATTCTGGATTAAGTCTTTCTTTTGTTAGTGCAAGGTTCGGAGCCCATGTAGAAGCAGTCTGAATCGGAAATGTTTCTCCATAAAAGTGACAATTATTGCATGCACCTAGTTCATGAATTTTATCTCCGGCATTATATTTGGTGCTTCCTTTTACAAATTGATGTGGTGTTCTATAGCCAGTATTTTCATTATCAATACTTTGAAAATATTTTATGATGGTATCCCATTCTTGGTCATCAATCTGGTGAAAACTCGGCATCCTGACTTGTAGATTTGGTCTGATAGTCATTGGATTATTAAAGAATTTGATTAACCAATTTGGATTCGTTTTCCTACCTTGAGAGTTCAGATTCGGAGGACCATATTCTGGAGCTCCTATATGCTCAACTAGTTGCCCACCTCTATTTTCAATAAGATGACAACCTTGACAATTATATTTTTTAACAAGCCTGTGTCCCTCTTTATTTTCCTCAGGAACATTGTTATGTGCTAATAATGGTTCACCTATTTTATCTGTATTGAATGAGAGGACTGCCATAGTAACTGCTTCTATTTCTTCCTCAGAAAAGTGAAAGTTAGGCATTTTTAATAAATCTAATGGATCACTCTCTTTCCCTCTGTCATAGATTCTAGGAGTTCTTAGCTTATTTTCAATCCAGTCATAAATAGTGTGATCTATATCGTGAAACAAACCAAAATCAAATTTTTCAACTGGCTTTGAACCTTCATATGTTATCTCAACTCCAATAGGTTTTGCATCCATAAATCCATCTATATTATGGCACCCAAAACAGCCATAGTGGCGTATGCTTTTTTCTCCTACAAAAGATAATTTATCAATTCTTGACATTTTTGAAGCTTTTTCTTTAGCATATTTCTCTGGGTTCATCTTCATAAGCCAATCGAGAGTTAATTCATCTAATACATCATTATCAGCTTCTGGGGCTTCTAACTGATCAAAATCATAGTTTTTATTATCATATAAAAAGGCAGTTAGATCTCTAGCATCACTGTCGCTTAAACGCAAATCAGGCATTCTTGTAGAAGCCATATACTCATGTGGTTTTTTCAGCCATTTGAATAACCACTCGGGTGAGACCTTTGAACCCATACCAATTAGGTTCGGCCCTTGCAGTTTTGTTAGTTCTTTAAATGTTGTTGGTGATGGAGCCAAAGAAGGATCTTGTTCTTTCACATGACAACCCATACATCCCACAGCTGAGAATAATGTCTCACCATTAGATGGGTCACCTAGATATTTTGAAGGATTATTTGGTTTTTTTACTTCTTTGTTTTCAAATAGGTAATGGGTAATTGATGCTATTTCAGTTATATTTCTTTTTGCAATATTTGGTTTTTCCTGATTTGCCTGCTCAAATACATGTGGCATTCTAGTGTTGTATCTAAAACTACGTGGGTTTTTTATCCATTTTGAAACCCATTCTGGATGTGATTTTTCATTTAATTTTCTCAGGTCAGGCCCTGATTTTCCAGTTGAACGCCAGTTGGCAGAAATGTGACAACCATTACACCCTGACCTATCAACAAGGGTAAGACCAAGGTTTATTTTTTCTGCTCCAGCCAAATCGCTTGTATTCTGATGGCATTTGAAACAACTTGCCTGAGTATATCTAGTTGGTAGCATAGGCTGTAACCAGTGCTTAACTTTTTTCCAGTGATATTTTTCTTTCCATTCTTTCTTTTGTTCAGGCGAGTTTGGCGTATGGGCAGATGAAATAAATGATGTCCCGCGGCTTCTTCCTGCGTGACATGATGTACAGCCAAATGATTCTTCAGGATGAGGAGATTTACTTGTCAGGTAAAGATCAAGATTTGGATGAGCTCTAAATGGTTGTGCAATAGAAGTGTCAGCAAATTCTGGATTTGCTATACCGAGGTGGCAACTTGTGCACCTATCAACAGCAGGCATAGCTGCAAAATTAACATCGTAGTGAATATCTTTTACAACAGTTTGGTTTACTTTGTAATAAGGATTCATGAAATCAAGAATTGGTAGATCTCGAACAATATCTCCTAATTTATTCATGAAACTCATCTTAGAGCGATCTATGATGGCTAATTTATTTTTAGAAAGATTTACTTTTTTAAGAATTACATCTCTTTCATCCTGTATCTTTTTTATTGATGTTTTTAAAACTTTTAATTGTTTTTCTTTATCTGAAATTTTTATTTCAAAATCTTCCTTTTCTAACTTAATGATATTGAAATCAGAAATCTTTTCTTTATAAACCTTTTTTATATTTGATGCTTTTTCTGTGCTTTTCGTGTTTGCGTTTTCAAGTTTAAACTTGAAAACATCCAAATTTGCTTTTTCTTCTGCAAATTTGAGATTTATTTTATAAAAACCAGCTCTTAAAACTCCAAGCTCATCATTAATAGAGCTAATTAGGTTTGATTGATTATTATATTCTTCTTGCGCCCTAGCAAGTAGTTCATCATATTCATCTGTCTTATCCTGGACCTCTTCAATTTCTTTATCTAAGTTAGTTTCAGTGATAGAGACTTGAAGTTTTCTAAATTCTTTTTGATAATCTTTGAACTCATCATCATTGTCATCGATGAATGTCCACACCATTGTTCCTAGGAAGATTAATGAAGAAATGGCGAACCATTTATTTAATAGGTTTATATCCCAATATCTTTCGTCGTTTTTAAACATCTAGATAACTATATGTTGAAGAACCATTCAGGAATGGCAATAATATATTTCAGATTAAAAATCCAGCGCAGATACATTTTGATTGGCAGAGCAAGCATGACCAAACCGAAGGTCATTATACTCACAAAACGTGTCGGACCATATACTTTGTACATATCTTTCAGAACTGTTTTCGCTAAAATGATTGGCAATACGAATAAATAGAGACCCGTAAGTAGAAATCCAACTCCCTCTCTTAATAGAATACTAGAAGGCAATCCCTGATTAAGCAATTTTACCCATAAAATTTCTGATAGGTTAACATTTGTAAGTGCCTCTACTTTATGCAAGTCCCAATATTCAAAAGGGCCAAAGAAGTTCCAGTTAGGTCCTCTGAAAAAAGTACCAATTACAATCAAGAAAAGCCACAAGACTACCCACCCATACATAAAAATAAACATTCCAACTCGTCTTTCTTTAAACGAGTAATAGCCATCACCCTTTTTATTAATATCCATATAGGGTATTGCCATCATACCAACTATAATAAAAGTTGGCAATAACACACCTGCTATCCAAGGGTCATAGTATACCAACATCTCTTGCAGACCTAAGAAATACCATGGAGCCTTTGAAGGGTTTGGAGTAGCCGCGGGATTTGCTGGTTCTTCGATTGGAGCAGCAACAAGAATTGACCAGACAATGAGAAAGACTTGAAACAATATTAGTGCTATAAACTCAATATAAACCAGATCTGGCCACGTAAGTACTTTATCATCTGGGTCATTATACTCTTCTGGTTTTAGTCCTTGTTCAATTCTAGCATCATTTCTATATGCTTTATACATACCTAACCATATAAAAAACCACATAGAGTAAATCATCAATACGATAGGGAAGTTATCTGCCTTTGTAAGCGTAATATTAAAGTTTTTATCGAAATAACCAATGACAAAGAAAGCAGTGATCATTACAATTCCAATGATACCGCCTGTTTTTGTCCAAATACGGCACAGACCGGTCTTTCTGTGTATTTTTTCAAACCAGTCTGAAGGTGGAAAAATGAATGGGAACATTACCGTAAGAATGGTAAAACTAATAGTAGGCGCGGAAAGCGCATCAATGGCAGATTTAATAGCGACTAAACTCATAATTCTCTAACAGCCTGATGCCTATAATGGGCCTGATATTCCTCCATCTTTTCTAATTCGCCAAAAGTGAATAGCCATAAAGATCATTGCAATAAATGGTATCGCAATGCAATGTAGTACATAAAATCGTAGCAAAGTAGCTTCGCCAACAAATCTTCCACCTAAAAGACCAAACCTTACATCTGAGCCTACATGCACGAGGTTTATATCGCCAATGGCCAAAAGTGCAGCCCCTGGTCCTTCATGACCAAGAAAGGGAGTAGCTCTAGCCATATTAGATCCAACAGTCACAGCCCAGATCGCTAGCTGATCCCAAGGAAGTAGATAGCCGGTAAAAGATAGTAACATCGTAAGTGTCATTAGGATTACACCAACGCTCCAGTTGAACTCTCGTGGAGGTTTATAGGAGCCAGTCATAAAAACTCTGACCATATGTAGCCAAACAATTAACACCATAGAGTGTGCTGCCCAGCGGTGCAGTTCTCTCATAATACCAAGAGGAACCTGTTCTGCCAAATCAATAATATCTGTAAAAGCATATTCTACGGTAGGTCTATAGTAAAACATAAGAAGGATGCCAGTGATGGTAAGATTCACAAATAAGAAAAAAGATAGACCACCCATGCACCAGGTATAGCCAACCTTAACAGCATGCTTTGGTAGTCTTGCAGGATGAAGATGTAAAAATACGCTCCCCAAAATTGCATGCATTCTCTGTCTTCTGGTTCTGGGGACGCCTGATCGAATGATAGACTTCCAAACCTGAGACTCACCCATTTTTTCTAATATTGATTTGCTATCTTTTTTGTCCATTATTTTATACCTTCAAGAAAGAGTCTTTGTTCTCCCATTCTCCTTTTTCCCATTTATAGCTTTTGGTTTTATCAACCAAAATTTGTCCATCGTCAGAGATGCCTATTTTAAATCTTTCTAGCGGTCTGGGAGCAGGCCCTTCAAAGTTAATTCCTGTCATTCTAAATCCGCTACCGTGGCATGGGCACTTAAATTTATTATCAGTAGTAAGCCAGTTGGGTGTACATCCTAGATGAGTGCAAACGGTAGAAAGAGCAAAAATAGACTCATCATCTCTTACTATCCATGCATTAAACTCTTTTTTAAATCTTATGTCTACACTGTTTGGTGAGAACTCTTCAGGGAATCCTATTTTAAAAGATTGTGGGGGCTCAAAAAGTACATTTGGAAACAGAAAACGAATCATTACAGTGAAAAAGCCGCCAGTAGCCGCAGCAAAACCAAACCAGCCTATAGCTAACCAACTGAAAAAACTCCTTCTTTCTATTGAGTTATCATTATCTTTATTTGTACTTCCAACGGCTGCCCTTGGAGCATCTGGAGTTTTTGATTCACTCATCAGTAATTGGTCCCATTATTTCTATAATTATTTTCTAAAGCTTTGATTGCTGCGTTTCTAACGCTTAGATCTTGATCGTTTTTAGACAAGGAATTTAATTCATCTTCAAACCGTTTATCAAATAAAATAGAGGCTGTTTTTATGGCAATCATTAATACTCTTTTTTCTTCTATAGGATCTATCTGTTTAAACTGTTTTAGATATTCTCTATCTAATAAGCCCTCGATAATATTTGCGCCAGAGTTATCACCCATTTTTGCTAGAGCAATTGCAGCATCCCATCTAATATTTGCCTCTTCATCCTCTAATAATAACGTTAGATATGGGACTGCAGTTTTGTCTCCGATCATTCCTAAAGCGATGGTGGCTGTAAGGCGCTCTGAATGAGTATCTGTATTCTGAATCAATGCATTGATTGGGTCCACAGCTGCGCTATATTGAATCATACCCAAAGATTGTATAGCTGCTATTCTAGTTTCTAGACTATTATCTTGTAAACCATCAATAAGTATATCTCCAAAAACGGAATCTTTAGTAGCGCCCATTGCCATTGCCAAATAGGAGCGCACAAGAGGATCATCGTGGATTGATCTTTCATATGCTGAAGTGAGCTGATCTTTAAATGAATCTGTCAACTGCTCTGCTGCGTCAGGATTATTTAATACTTTCGCTAATTCAAACGCTGATTGCCATCGTTTTGAAGCAGAACCGACCTTTACCTGATTTAGTAGATCTTCGGCGCTATTTGTTTCATATGTAACAAATTTAAATAATAGAAAAAAAACTGCACCAAAAACAGCAATCATGAAAGGAATAAGAAAAAAAGAATAGAATAAAACATATATTCTACTATTCTCGCTTCTTATTTTATTTTCATTGTGATTTTCGTTGGGCATAATAATTACTAATGTTATTGAACTATCAAAAATAAAATCAAAAGATTAATTGTGATTTTTTTCACTTTTAAGTTTATCAATGTCCTCTTGAAGATATTTCATTTTATTCCCTTGTCTTCTTTGTTCTTTACGGAGTCTGAGTATTTCAGATATTAAAACCATCGAAAATACTAAAGTTAAGATAGAAATAATTGGCAATGCGTCATTCATTCTATTCATGTGTTTCTTCTTCTTTTAGTTGCCATCCTAAAAGTATTGGGAAGAAAAATAGTACCACTATACCAACTAGCAAAAGACCGACCGCCCATTCTAAGTGGTTTTGTAACCAGGTCATAGTGAGCCACTCAAAATCCAATATTTAAAGCACCCAGGTTACTAGAGTGACATAAACAATAAGTAGTATGGTACAGATAATCATTGAAAGCAGTTGCGATGTTGATATAGGGCTTTGTTTTTCATCTTTCATGAATACTATTTCTTACGTTTTTCTTTCACGATTGCAGCTTTGATTTTTCCTCTGAGAACTTTGTTATCTAATGCATTTATCTCTTCCATATCTCCTCCTAGCCCAGCTGCTATAAGCCTTTCAATTAACTGACTTTCACTCTCTGTTTCTGCAGATTCATTATTATCAGTAGATGTATCAGATATTTCTGGCATAGGTGGAGCCTCTGCACTGCCACGTTTTATTTTTACTAATAATGCTTTAGCTTTTCCCCTAGTTGCTTTGTCTTCAATAGAATTTATAGGCTCCATATCACCCTCTATCGCTTTATTAACCGCAATGGAAAAAATTTGTTCAGGTGTAAGCTGAGGACTACCTACAGATGAAGATGTAGTTTCTGACATATCAGGCATCGGTGGTCTTTCTGCGCTACCACGGTTTATTCTTATTATTAGGGCCTTTGCCTTACCCCGAGTTACTTTATCTGGTAATGCATTTAGTGGGTCCATGTCTCCATCTAGCGCTTTATTAACAACCATTGCTATAATTTGTTCTTGGCTTAGTTCAGTATTTGCAGTTCCTGAGCTAGGAGGACTAGAACTTGCCGCTGGTTTTTCGGGCATTGGAGGGGTCTCACCGGTACGTTTTGCTCTAAAAAGTCCTGCTTTTGCTAATCCTCTTGTTGGTTTATCTGGGATTGCATTGATTATATCCATATTATTTTGTAACCCCATATTGACTGCATAATTAATATAGTCTTCTCTTGAAGCATACCCTCCCCATATATTTGCAGTGTTATTATCTTTTGATTCATCTTCTGATTGACCAAAATCAATAACAGGAGTTATTTCTGCTAGTCGTTGTAAAATTTTTGATTTACTACTGCTCCAGTTCAAAAGTGACAAGAATGAAAAAATTCCTTTGCTAGTTCTATTGCAAGTAACAAAAGCGCCTTTATTAGTTTCTTCTATTTTAAAGGACACATATTCACTAAAAAAAGGAGAGACTCTAAAGTCAAACCCAAATTCTTTTTCTTTTTCTACAGTTATAATTCTGCATCGAAACCACGGTGCAAGTGAGGCAGGTCTTATTTTAAAATATGACCCAGGCTTTAGTGCGAGTTGATCAAAAGAAAAATTATGCACATATCTTTCAGATTGTATATCTGGGATAGCTCTTTGTATTCCAGAGAACCAAACATTATACATATCTAATGAAGTTATCATTTTCCAGATGGTCTCTTTGTTACTAAAGAGGTGATGTTTTATTTGACTATTAGCTTGAAAAGGAATCCAGGAAGCGAAGCTAGAGCCGATACCATTAAATGGAATTTCAGGTATGTTCAGTTTTGTTATTGGCCTTTCGTAGCCTTCGAAAGTTATTTCATGGGTTGTATAATGATTTATTTCTCCGCTATCAGTTTTGACCTCATACTTCGTTGGGTAGAAGAAAATTTTTTCAAGTGTTCCTGATTGACCAGTTTCTTTTATTATGCAAGTCGTACCTGGCTCAATCTGAGTTAATGGTTTTGACATTCGTTTATTTATGTATCTTCTTTTTGAAAAAAATAGTTATTAAAGCCCTTAATATTACAATAATACATAATTATATCGCGATAAGAAAAGTATTCATTTTTCATTAGATAATGATGCATAATTTCAGGTACTATTTATGAAAAAATATTTTCGATTTTCAGTTCTTTCCATTGTATTTACGTATTTACTTATTTTCATTGGTGGTCTAGTCAGAGTCGCTGGAGCCGGGATGGGGTGTCCAGACTGGCCAAAATGTTTTGATCGCTGGATACCTCCAACGAACATAACACAGCTCCCGGACCATATTGACCCTGAAAAATTTAATCTTGTTCTTGCCTGGGTAGAGTATATAAATAGATTATTTGGGGCTTTTGTCGGCTTTATTATTTTAGTCTCATGCCTATATGCAATATTTTATTTTAAAAATAATAAGAAAGTGGTCTTTTCTATTTCTTTTGCCTTATTCTTTACATTAGTTGAAGGCTGGCTTGGAAGTAAACTGGTTGATACGGTTTTAGATCCAGTCACTATTACGCTTCATTTATTATTAGCTCTAATTATAATTTCATTAATAATATATAGTTCAATTCAGGCTTTTTATGATATAAAAGGAAACTTTGAAAAGGATAATACTTATCCACATCATATCAAATACATAATCCTTGGTATTTTTGCTTGCATAGTCATAGAGATAATTATTGGTACAGAAATTAGAGGTGGACTAGATATTATTAGAAAAGACAACCCTCTTATTGATGGGCTCATTTTAATAAAAATGTTAGGGCCTTTCAAATATATCCATACTATTCTAGGAGTAGCCCTTTTGGGTTTGGTTCTTTATTTAAGGAAAATAATTTACGATAATAATTATAATCCATCTGAATATATGATATATGCTGTGAACTTTATGTTAATACTAATTGGTGCACAGATTTTTTTAGGAGAGACATTAGTATTTTTTGATGTAAAGCCTATTGTTCAGCTTTTTCATATGTGGTTTTCATCTTTATTATTAGGCCTTTCAATTACTCAATATACATTCTGGAAGATATCAAATAGAAAATGATAAAAAGAGATCATATAATTAGTATTATTGCTGTACTGGTTTTTCTTGCCATTGGCGCTACCTGGGTTATTTCGAAAGCGAATCAGTCCGTTCAAGTTTTACCTGAAGTGATCAAGAAGGTACCTCCATTTAGTATGACAAGTCATAATGGTGAACCTTTTAATAGAGATAGTTTATTAAATAAAATCTCTGTTTTAGACTTTATATTTACAAGTTGCCCTGGTCCTTGTCCAATCATGTCCAATAATATGAAAACATTATACAATCAGTATAAATTACATCCAGATTTACAATTTATTTCAATAACCGTTGATCCAGAGTATGATAGTCTGGATATTTTAAAGTTATATGCTGATGCAAACGGTGTTAACGATGATCGTTGGAAGTTTTTACGTTCAGAAATAGGAAAAGTTAAAAAACTTAGCACAGATGGTTTTCTATTTATGTCGGATAATTTACCGGCAGGTCATTCTGTAAAATTTGTATTGATTGATGAAAATGCAAACATAAGACAGTACTATAATGGTACAGATGAGGCAAGCATATCTATTCTACGTAACCATATTAACCTATTTTTAAAGAGACTACGGAATTCAGTTTGAAAAGAAAACCTCTTCCGGCAAAAAGTAGATTAACTGCATTTATTGAGCTCACGAAGCCAAGAATCACTGTACTGATTTTGGTATCTACAGCATTAGGTTATTATTTAGGTGAAAATAATGCGATTAATTATTTAAACTTTTTTCATACAATTTTTGGCACTGCATTATTATCTGGTGGAGCAGGAGCAATGAATCATTATATAGAAAAAGACTTGGATATACTAATGGATAGGACGAAATCGAGACCGATTCCAGCAGGGTTGATTTCAAGTGACACTGCCTTATATTTTGGAATTATTCAATCCTTAATTGGTGTTTTTATACTATGGTTATTTGTAAATACTCTGACAGCAATCCTTGGTCTAGCTACTATAGTGCTATATTTATTTGTATATACTCCATTAAAAAAAATTACTTGGCTAAATACTACTGTTGGTGCAATTCCTGGTGCTATGCCAACTCTAGGGGGCTGGGCAGCATCTGCTAATGAACTTAGTCCAAACGCGTGGGTATTATTTGCAATTTTATTTTTTTGGCAACATCCTCATTTTTACGCGATTGCTTTAATGTGTAAAGAAGATTATAAGAAAGCAGGTTTTAAAATGTTACCGGTTTTAGAACATGAAAATCATAGGACAAACAGACAGATTATTTGGCATGCATTTTTACTTATTCCAGTTTCTCTTTTTTTTGTGGTTACAGGAATTTTAGGGATGTATTATTTTTGGGGAGCATTTATTTTAGGAACCGTATACTTGTTATCCAGTGTACCTCTTTTGCGAGATTCTTCAATAAAAAATGCAAAACTTCTATTAAGGGCTTCTGTTATTTATCTACCTCTATTATTAATTATTATCATTATTGATTTGAATTTCTAGATATGTTGAAAGAAGATTTTTGGTTAAGGATAATTTACATATTATCTGGGGTATTAAGTCTTGCGGTAGCATTCTTAATCCTTGGGCCAAGGCCTGAAGGAATTGAGGGTGCGGTTGATGTGTCATCGTTGCCTTTTGTAAATGCATTATTAAACCTGATAACAACTATATTATTAATTATTGGTTATATTTTGATTAAACGAAAAAAGCGTGAAATGCATAGAAGTGTAATGCTCACAGCATTTTTTTCATCGACATTATTTTTAGTGAGTTATGTCATCTATCATTGGTTTAAAAGTGGACCAAAAGCATACACAGGTGATTTGACATTATTATATTACCCTGTTTTGATAACCCATATTATTCTTGCAATGGTGATATTACCGATGGCAATGATTACGTTATATAGAGGATGGGTTGTTCAATTAAACCAGCATAGGAAAATAGCTCGTATAACATTTCCTATTTGGTTATATGTATCAATTACAGGTATTATAATTTATTTAATGCTTTATCTGTAATATTTTATAGGTTAAAGTTTTTTTACTAGTCCGCCATAGCTTTGATTAATATTAAACCCCTGCTTGTAAAAGAAATTTTCATGATAAAATCCTACAGTAACAATATTAACTCCGCCTTGACGCATTCTATTAAAAAAATCATCCATTAGTCTTTTGCTTAGGCTAAGGTTCTGATATTTTTTTCGAACGACTACCCATTCTAGATGCACTCTCGAGCTATTTTTCCTTTTATAGTATAAACCACCAACAACAGTATTTCTATCATTAATGATGAATAGAAATTCATGATTAACTGCGAAAGTTGCGGACAAATTTTCTTTAGATATAATTGCCTGGAATCTGGCTATTTCTTTTGGATGAAAAGGTGGGCGAATCGAATAAATTCTCCCCATAGAGTCTTCGGTTTTAATTACTAAATCAAGATTTTGTTTTTCCCCTTTATTTGTTTTTACCAGTTCAACATAGTCAGCAGCATCTATGTGAGGGTAAAGCATTCTGGCTAGAAAAAATTTTTCATTTTCATCAATTGTTGCATTTTCAATTATATTTTCAATCCTATCTTTCAAATCCCATGGACTAAGTATTTTCAATCTCATATCTTTGATTATTGATTGAAAATATTTATTTAGTTCTGGACCTGAGTTTTTTAAGCAGGTCATCATAAAATATCGGACACGTGTTTCAGGGTATTCATCCAATAAAGAGTTAAGATTATAATCATGATAAAGTTCTTTTAGTATTGATGCTTTGGCTTCATTTTTTGCTTTTTGATTTAGGTCAAGCCATCGTTCATATCTTAAGGCTGCAAAAACAACTGGCTTTGTTAGCACTCCATATTTTTCAAATTCTTCTATAAAACTAGTGACCCTATCTTTTGTTAATCCTAACTCATTAAATTTACTTTTATATTTATTTTTATTTAAATCTTCTTGAAGCTCTTTCAGTATTGGAATTCCTGTTTTGACTTTCATTGCCTCCAAAGATGCTGTGAATATTAATTCCCAGTCTGCCATATGTTTTAATCCTGAGAATTTGGTCTCTGTTTTGATAATATAATTGATATAAAGGTCTAAATAAAATTGTGCTATTGACTCAATTTCTTTTCTATCTGATATTGAAATTATTCGAGTTCCGGTGGTGTAATCATGCTGTGGTATAATTAGATTATCTGGAACAGGGGGATCTATTGCTAGCTTATAATCAGTTCGGTGCCAAAACTCTATGTATGCTTGGATACCATTCCATATATAGTGTAACCACCTCATTTGCCAGCGATCTCTTTTGGTCAAATCACTGATTTCTTCTTTATTTCTTTCGAGGTATACACCGACAGTTTCATCGGTTATATATTCTTCAGTATAAATTGATTCTTCGGGCCAATAACCACCAAAATTTTCAACCAACTGACTCTGTTTTGAAGACGCTGATCCCATTAGAATTAACCATCGTATTTCATCCTCAAAAAACTCTCTCTGAAGATCTTGATTGAGATTTATCACTATGTTATATGTTCCAAAGCTTAATGTTTTAACTAATACTCTAAATGAACTTTTACCATTTTTTGTAGCAATGTGTTTTACCCATATACCTTTACTAGGTATGTCTGCAAGCTGTAGAATGGTATCATTAGTTAATATAAATATAGCCTCTTTTATTAGTGCTGTATTGCTTATTGCATCCAATAATATATTTTTATGTTTAGTTCTAACATTATCATCAAATGTTATAACCTCTTTCCAGGTATATTCTTTTTTTGACTCTCTATCTATAGTAAGAGAGGTATTTGGTCCAAGCCAAAGCCTAAATCCATTTATTAGATTGTA
>CAZYDX010000015.1:14833-27338 GCA_964646455.1 uncultured bacterium
ATAGTCTCTAATAATTTTATGCGAAATGATGGATTTGGATGTTCTTGATATTGAATAAATGTATCTATGATGACGTCGGTCCATTCATTACTATCTTGTCCAATTATTTTATAAAGATATTCATGAAATGATATATTATTTGATAGGTAGAGTATGACTCCATAGTGCAGGTTTTCTAGTTGTAAATCAGAATAAGTGTTGGTTAAAGGTATATCTCTTATTTGTTCAAAATTGTTATTATCGATATTTATTTCTGGATATATAACTGATTCTTTAATTCTAAAAATGGTTGGAGAGCAGAATTCGACAAAGTTCTGGTTTCCTAGCCAAAGTTTTGGGCAGTTAATAAAGGAATCCAGATCAAAAATTTGTGTTTCAATTTTATAAGAGAAATTCCCGATATTGATTGTTTTATTAATCCACTTAAAAGAGAGTGATAAATTTTTATCACTAATTAATATTTTATTTCCGTTCCATTTTATATTTGATTTTATGGTTCCAATTTCCCTGATTAGCCAGTTCGGAAATTTTATTTCGCTATTTTCACTATATAAACTGACATAATCTTTTTTATACATCTGATCAATTGCCGGTTTATAGTTTAGTAGAACATTTTTCCTCTTGAATGTTCCTTTTTGAGTCAGTTCATTTTTTTCAATACTAAAATTTCTTTCTATTATGGAAAAGTTCACGATACGTTCAAATGGCGATAAAAATCCATTAACAGAAATCAACATTGCGCTAAATGTCTCATGAATTTGTGATTCATTCATGTTTACAATATCATATTCTAGATTTTCTTTATTTGGATATATTAGAACAGTATTGTATTCTTTTCCATCTCCAACTAAAAATACTGATTTAACCAAATCAAAATCTTGGAACAGATTTTCAATTTTTTGGGGTGCGATGGTTTGCCCTCTACTATTTTTATAGATATCTTTTTTTCTATCAATAATAAAAAAATGTCCATCTTTTTTTTCAAAAATATCACCGCTATAAAACCAACCATCTTTAAATGAGTCTATGTCTTTATTTTTATAAAAACCATCAGAGACGTATGGACCTCTCATGCATAATTCACCATCGTCAGCTAGCTTGAGCTCAATTCCGGGCAGAGCTTTACCAACCGAATTAATAACATATTCATTAGGGGGGGTCATGGTTATTCCTCCTGTAGATTCTGTCATTCCATATCCACTTATTAGTTCAATATTATTATTATGAAAAAATCTAAATACATCCGGATCTAAATAGCCCGCAGCAGATAGTCCCCATTTTAGATTACCACCCGTAAGTTTTTCTAATTTTTCTTTAATAGAACCTTTAGATGAAAAATCTAAATCTATCGTGTCATTCATGAGTTCATACAATTGCACCCATCTTTTTGGGATACTAATAAATATACTTGGAGATACGAGTTTAAAGTCTTTTAATAATGAGTTAAAAGATGGTGACTCAGCAAAAGTGTATGTCGCTCCCCAAAATATTGAACCCATAAGCTCAAAATATCTACCAAAAGTATGAAAAAGAGGTAAGTAGCATAAAAATATATCATTAGAATTTATTTCTGGTAGAGCCAGTGCTCTAGCAAATCTTTTAGATATAATATTTATCTGATTGAACTTTACTCCTTTAGGATTGCTTGTCGAACCAGATGTATACATAATAGTTGTTGTCCAGTTCATATCTTGAGGTTTTAGAAATGGTTCATTATTATTATTTTCTCCTAAATCTTGAAAATGTTCCCAGGATATGGAGCTTCCTTTTATTGATCCTATTTCATTGATATCTATTATTTCTATATTATGATGTTTATGAATTGAGTTCCATAGTCCTACTGCTTTTTCTCCGCCAATAAATAAATGTGTTATCTCCGATTCATTTATAATATACGATAGATGATCGCTTGTAGAATTGAGAGGTATTGGTATGATGCGAATACCAAAGGACAGACAACATAGATCTATAAGAGCGCTTTTATATTGGTTGAAAGATAGAACGCCAACTACGATGGTTTTCTTTTTTGATAGTGAATAAAAGGACTTTGAAGATAGTGTCAGGTCGCTCCATAGTTTATTATATGTAATAACTTTTTTATTTTCACCATCAATCGTAATTAATGCGGGTTTTTCTTTATAGCGTTTTACTCGTTGTGATAGTAATTGTCCGGTATGGAAATTGTATTTTTCAATTATATCTGAAATTTTTAATGCCCAGTAGTTACTATTATTATTTGAGATTATTTTTGAAATGCTTGAAAAATGTAGGAGGTCTAAGAATGAGTAAACATCTTCTTGGCTTACGTCTCCATCCAGAATTGTTTTTAACAATTTTTCCAGATCATCATATCCAACATTATCTTTTTCTACTTTGTCGAATAACTCAAAAATTTTATTTTTTATATCGTTCATAATCAACAATTAATATCTAATATTTAAATGAATCAAACATTGCCGAATATTATCCTATTATGTACATTCATTTAGTTTCTAAAATTTTACTACTAAAAAATCAATAATATGAGTGATAAACAAAAGATAAAAAGTCTCGAAAATAGAATCCATAGACTTAATGAGATTGGGATGGCCCTTTCTACAGAGTCTGATACTGATAAATTGTTTGAAATGATATTAGAGGAAGCAAAAAATATCACAAACGCTGATGGCCGAACCCTATATAGCAAAGACAATGATGGAAATCTGAAATTTGAGATTTTGCGTAATGACTCAATGAATACAATAATGGGTGGTAGTTCTAACATTGATATACCTTTTGATCCGGTAAAGCTTTGGGTAGATGATTCTACACCGAACCAGACCAATGTATCAGCATATGTGGCACTAACGGGAAAGACAGTAAATATTGAGGATGCATATAAAGAAAAGGGTTTTGATTTTAGCGGTACAAAATCTTATGACTCTAAAACTGGTTATCATTCGAAATCATTCTTAACTGTTCCTTTGAAAAATCATGAGAATGAGATCATTGGAGTTATGCAGTTAATTAATGCTAGAAGTGAAAATGATAATGTCATTGCCTTTGACAAAGATATGCAAGAGCAGATTGAGTCTCTTGCCTCGCAAGGTGCTGTTGCGTTAACGAATAAAAAATTAGTTGCTGAACTAAAAATTTTGTTTGAAGCCTTTATTCAACTTATCGCAACTGCGATTGATAAAAAGTCTGAGTATACTGGTGGTCACTGTTCTAGGGTGCCGGTAATTACGATGATGCTAGCAGATGAGGTAGCAAAGGCTACTGCTGGTAAATACAAAGACTTTAGCATGACAGAAGAAGAACGATATGAGCTTTATATAGCCGCTTGGTTGCATGATTGTGGTAAGGTAGCTACTCCTCCGCATGTTGTGGATAAAGGCACTAAATTAGAAACGATTTTTGATAGAATAGAGTTAATTAAAACCAGAATGGAAATCGTAAAACGTGATATAGAAATTGATTTTTTAAAACGATATATAAATGGATCAGTGCCTGATTTTGATGAAGAATATCATGAGGCAATGAAAAAAATTGATAATAATATAAAATTTATTGAGTCTTGTAATATAGGCGGAGAGTTTATGAAGCCAGAGCTACAGGAAAAAATAGTGTCAATCTCAAAAAATAAAGTAGTCCTGAATGATAAGGCACAAAATATTTTAACTGATGACGAGGTTCGGAATTTAAATATCGCAAAAGGGACGCTTTTGCCCGAAGAAAGAGATATTATAAATGATCATATATCTATTACGATTGATATGCTAGAACAATTACCCTACCCAAAAAACTTAAAAAATGTTCCTGAGTTTGCAGGTGGGCATCATGAAAAAATGGATGGAACAGGATACCCAAAAGGACTAAAAGCAGATCAAATGTCTCCTCAAGCTAAAATTATGGCAATCGCAGATATCTATGAGGCACTTACTGCGGCAGATAGGCCCTATAAAGAAGGGAAAAAAATATCTCAGGCAATGAGAATAATGGGTTTTATGAAAAATGATTATCATATTGATGAAGACTTATTTGAGATTTTTGTTAATTCTGGTGTATATAAAAAATATGCTGATGACCATGTAGCGCCAAGCCAGATTGATAGTGTAGATGAGAGCTCAGTATTAGGAAGCAAATGAATATTTCGAAGCAAAGAGAAATAATTGAGAAAAAAATCTTTGATTTACAGGATAAAGTTGCTGATGCACTACTTGTTGATAGTGATGTAGACAAATTTTTGGATAATACCACAATGCTAGATGAGTGGGAAGATATTATACCTGATGGAGAATATGGTATATTTGTTATAGCAGTTCTAAATAATATTAGAAAAAAAACAATTATTGATACAATTATAGATTCAATCTTAAAGGTCGGTAATATTCCCGGTGATAAAGATTTAAAATCAAAAAACGTTCTTGATAAACATCCATTCTGTTAAAATTTTAATTAGCTATAACAGAAAATAAAAAATGAATATAGAAATAATTATTGTTCTTTGTACTCTGGCACTGGGTTTTATTCTGTTTTTACTAGAGCTTTTCACGATAGATGTTACTGCTCTAATTATTCTATCATGTTTTTTTGGCTTAGGTTATTTATCTCCGGCTGAGGCTGTCTCAGGATTTTCTAACCCTGCGGTAATAACTATCGGATTGTTATTTATTTTAAGTAGCGCAATACAAAAGACTGGTCTTCTGGAATATTTAGTAGTAACCATAAACAGGTTATTACAATCCTCAAGGAGTATTGGTATGGCAGTATACTATTTCACTATTAGTATAGCATCTTCTTTGATTAACAATACTGCAATTGTAGCGATTTTTATGCCGGTAACAATTAGGCTCGCACATCGCTATCATTTAAGTCCTTCAAAAATGCTTATACCATTAAGCTATGCGGCAATATTAGGAGGGACACTTACTCTGGTTGGCACGTCGACTAATTTATTGGTTAATTCTATTTATATGAGCTATGAAGGGGCAGAACCATTACGGATGTTTGAATTTCTAAATTATGGAATTATCATTCTGATTATTGGAACTATCTATCTTCTACTTATTGCACCCAAGCTTATTCCCTCAAGGACGACAACGTCTAGTCTGACTAAGAGTTATCATCTTGGAGGTTATTTAACAGAGATGAGAGTTAAACAAGGCTCAGCTTTAATCGGAAAGTCTTGTCTGGATAGGTCAATTAACCATAATTATGATGTTACTGTATTAGATATTATCAGAGCTCAAAAACATATTGTAAAAAATATTAGAAGGACAATATTACAGGAAGGTGATATCCTATTCGTTAGGGGGACATTGGATAATTTTATCCGCATGAAAGAGGTGGAAGGTGTTACACTACTAACTGATGAAAAATTAACTCAATCAGAGTTAGAGCAGGAGGACAATGAACTAGTAGAGTGTTTACTTACTGATGATTCAGACCTTGTTGGCAAAAGTTTAATGTCCACGAATTTTCGACAAATTTTTGGGGCGTTTATTTTGGCTATACGTCGTGAGGGAGACATTTTCAGAAAAAAAATAGCACACATGAAACTTCATGCTTTTGATACACTGTTAGTTTATGGGCCTTCTAAAAAAATTGCTGGTTTATCTGATCGTGGTGATTTTATTGTTTTGGGGAAGGTAGATGCTAGGTTACAAAAAGATAGGCTATGGTGGGTTAGTATATACGTTGTCCTTATTTCTATCTTTTTTGCTGCAATTGGTTTTATTCCTATTATGAAGGGAGCTTTTATAAGTGTTGTAATACTCTTATGTCTGAGAATTATAACAGCGCAGGAGAGCTACCAATCTATTCATTGGCAGGTGATTGTTTTAATTGCTGCTTTGGTTCCCATTGGAATCGTAATACAATCAACAGGTACAGCAGACTGGATCGGAAATAATATTTCACGATTTATTTATTTATTCTCAGATTATTGGCAGCCTTATGTACTTATTGCAACTATTTATTTTATAACAATGGTATTGACAGAAATCTCTTCAAATGTAGCTACTGCAATAATAATGGTTCCTATAGCAATTGCTGTTTCTGGTCAATTAGGCTTAGAATCTAGACCATTTGTTTTTACTGTTGCGTTTGCTGCAAGCTCATCATTTATTACTCCAATAGGGTACCAAACAAACCTAATGGTCTATGGACCAGGTGGTTATAAGTTTAGTGATTATATTCGAGTTGGGTTACCGTTGTCCATTATATTGTTTATTACTGCAGTGATCTTTATTCCGAAGATTTGGTTATTTTAAAATAATCGATATTTCTAGAATTTTATATTGATAAGGATTATATAATTGAAGAATAAATTTTTGTTGGATCCAGATATCACATTTTTAAATCATGGGTCTTATGGTGCCTGTCCGATTCCAGTATTCGAAGATTACCAAAAATGGCAAAAAATATTAGAAAACCAACCCGTTCAGTTTATGAATGACTATTTGTGGAAACATTTGAAACGGTCTAGAGAATGCCTCGGAGAGTTTATAAAATGTCCAGAAGAAGATATTTTACTTTTTCCAAATCCTACAACTGCTGTAAATAATATTATTGATAATTTAGATCTTTCCAGCAGAGATGAGGTTCTAATGACTCAGCATGAATATGGAGCGTTAGTACGTGCATGGGCTCGAGCATCAAAAAAGAATAATTTTAAGATTGTGCAAAAAAAAATAGAAATGCCATTAGAGTCTAAGGATACCTTTGTAGATCAGTTTTTATCTGGAATAAGTATTAACACGAAAGTTATCTTTATATCACATATTACAAGTCAGACGGCTTTAATCTTTCCTGTTAGGGAGATTTGTAGCTTTGCAAAAAAGGCAGGTATTATTACTATTGTTGATGGTGCACATGTGCCTGGACATATAGATCTAAACTTAAAAGAGATAGACTGCGACTATTATACTGGAGCTTGTCACAAATGGCTATGTGCTCCAAAGGGAACATCTTTTTTGTATGTTAGGAAAGAACTGCAAAATAATATTATTCCTCAGACAATAAGTTGGGGCGAAGAGGGTGAGGACCCTGGGCCCACACAGTTTTTGATGGATTTTCAGTGGCAGGGGACTAGAGATATGAGTGCCTTTTTATCGATACCTTCTGCAATAAATTTTGTGAACAAAAATAAGTGGAGGGAAAAACATATATCTAGTAAAGAAATTATTATAGAGACATCTCAGATATTGAGAGAGTTATTAAACACGGAGTCTCTTTTTATTGGCGATGATTGGGTTGGGCAGATGGTTAGTCATCGATTGCCAAATAACTCACCAGAAACACTAAAAAATATTCTGTGGAAAGATTTCTCAATAGAGGTGCCTATATTTGAATGGCAAAACCAGAAGTTTATAAGAGTGTCTGTTCATTATTACAATGATAGATTAGATATTAAAAGACTGATTTTCGCCTTAAAAAAACTTTTATTTTAGATTAAAGGTTTATAATGATGTACAAAACATTTCCAATAATACTATTATTTATTTTTGCTTCTTTGGTTAGCGCGCAATCAGTATCAATCTATCCTGGAAAGGGTAGGAAAATAAAATTAAATAATGTTTTTAACATAGAAAATGGGAGCGTTATCGTCAAAGATAGTTCATTGATAAAAAATATTATACCACTTAAGTCAATTGATAAATTAAAATATGCCCGGAAATCTTATAAACCGATTGGAAATATTTTTTTGATTTCAGGTCAGTGGATACTAAATGGGTCATTACTTACGGCAGTGATAGGAAAGCCAACTTTATTTTATCAATATGGTGGGATAGGATCTGTCCTTATATGTACAGGTATAGCTTTAAATAATATTGGCGCAAGATTCGGTCGTAACGTTATTCATTATAATTTTAAGGGTCTAAATTATATTAATCGTGAACTGATTTTTAAATCAGTGCTTGTAGATATGAGTAGATTAAAAGAGGATGATTATAGCGGGGAATATTATCATGAACCGCATGGTAAAAAATTATCACTCCCCAAGCTCCCTAAGCCAAGCTGGCTGTCAAAACTTTCCGCTAAGAATAATCCCAGAGGTATAGAGGCATGGATTGAAAAACATGGCCTAAGAGAAAAAAGGTTTCTCCAGATAGCGATACCTAAAAAATAATTTTATGAGTCAGTGTATTATTTTTGCTCTCAAGTCTGAGGCAGAGCCAATAATTAGTTATTATAATTTAGAACAGAATCTTGATTATGATTATCCTGTATATAACAGAGGTGATTTGACAATAATCTGTACAGGTGTTGGAAGAGAGAATGTCAGAAAAGTATTATCTGATTATTATTCTAAAATGTTAGAATCAAAAAATTCCCAGTTTATCAATATAGGAATTGCAGGCGGTAAAAAAGGAGAATGTAAAATAGGTCAGTGTTTTGTGATCGAAAAAGTATTTGATGACAGATCAGAAATTGTTTACAGTCTAAATAAAGTTTTTGAATCTCAAAATTCATCTAATCATATTACAACAGTATCAAAGCCTGTTGTAGATGGTGGGGATAAATATCATTGGCTAGTAGATATGGAAGCACATGAAATCTGTACAGTTATTGGTGGCCTTGATCATTTGAATAATTTAGTTATTATAAAAATAATCTCAGACTATATGGACGTAAGTAAAAAATATTTTAATCCTAAAAAAGTAAAAAGTTTAGTAGAAATTAATTTATTGCAAATCGATACAATGCTTAATGAACTTCGTAAGCATCAATAACAATATTCTATTACATTAAAATGAAGCTATTCTTATATATTACATTTCTAGTATTTATAATAGGTGCTCTTGTCTTAGCTATTCTCTACAGGATGCAGGATTATCAGGATGATAATCCATAATACTCATTTCCTTAATAATAAACAATGTTTGCACCTACTAAAAGAATCAGTACCATTGTCCTCATCACTTTTTGTTTATTTAACTTATTATTTACAATGGAAATATCAGAAACTTCATATTGTGGTATAGAGTTTGAAATTAAGAAAAATGGTTTTTCGAACGTTAGCTATATTTTGATTCATGGTGATGAAGAGACGGCGAGGATGCTGCTAACAGAGCACATAAAAGAGAACAAAGGAAGAGCTTTTTTTATTAAGTCAAAAGAAAGAGAAGTCCCTCTAGGTCCAACAAAAGTTGATCCGAACAGGATTTTTTCCAAAGTTGGAGCATCAAAAGCTTTAAAAAAATTCAAACCAACCTGGAATCCGAGTAAATTAGAATTACTTTTAACAGAGTTAGATGATTCTAGAAATAAATTTTTATTTAACCTATTTCCAAGTGAGGGAGGTTTACTTATTGCATTACATAATAATTTCAGAGGATATAATGTAAACAATGAGCTGAAAAAAAGTCAGTTATATTCAATAAGGAAAGAACAAAATCCTAGAGATTTTATTATATGCACTGATCAAAGAGACTATAAAAAACTTAAACAGGGGCCATTCAATGTTGTTCTCCAAAATGTAATAGAGGAGAAAAACAATGGCTCTCTTTCTTGGGCTGCATTAGAAAATGGTGTCCGCTATATCAATATAGAAGCAAGGCTGGGTTGGCTATCTCAGCAAAGAAAGATGCTGAAATTTGTAGAGGATCAGCTAAGGGAATAATGTTGGCAAACTTAGTTCAAAAAATAATAAGATTAATGCCGGTTGTTTTGCTACTTATGCTGGTATTTGTTGATAGAAATCATACTGTCCATGTTATAGGATTTCTATTTTTATTATTTCTATATACAATAATTTTAGTTGCCAGAATATTATATGCAAAAAAAGTTTGGCATAAAGAGTTTAATGACAAAAATTATGCAAATGATGAGAGTATTATTAAGATGCAAGATTTAATTGAAAAATTTGATAAGTGAATACAAAAAGATTTAAAAGGAGACCAACCATGAAAGATATAGATATAAAAAGCTTATTCATTGGGTTCTTAACTGCCACATTAATTTTTACACTAATGGGTGCTAAACGAAAGAAAAACTTGGGTGATATTGTTGTGAACTCGATTACTGTAATGGATGATGGATACGGTGGTTTTATTACTGCTTACAATCAAGATCAAAAACGGACTTTATACCTTGGTACAGGAGAAGAGAATAATGGATATATCCAAACGTTTAATAAGTTCCAGCAACCAACCGCTTATGTTGGAACAAATAAAGATATGGATGGAATACTGGTATTAAATGATAGGTATGGTGAATTGGGTTGGTCTAAGGCAGCAAAACAATAGTTTTATAAATATAGGATAATAATGAAAATAGCATTTTTAACGGCGGGTGGTATTGCTCCATGCCTTTCTTCTAGTATCGGAGCACTCATCCATGAATATAATCAACTTGCGCCACAGGCCGAGATGATAGGTTATTTAAATGGATATAGAGGTCTTTTACTCGGTAAACTAATTAAATTTCCTGATTCTATAAAAAGTCAGTATAATGTTTTATTTGATTTTGGAGGTAGTCCAATAGGCAATAGTCGGGTAAAACTCACCAATATAGATGATTGTATAAAGCGTGGATATGTAAAAGAGGGAGAAGATCCGCTAGAAATAGCCGCTGACCAATTAAAAAAGGATGGCGTAAATATTTTACATACTATTGGCGGCGATGATACAAATACAATGGCTGCCCAACTTTCTAATTATTTAAAAAATAATGGATATGACTTAACAGTAGTAGGCCTCCCGAAAACTGTAGACAATGATGTTTATCCTATCTCACAGACATTAGGCGCATGGACCGCGGCAGAGCAAGGGGCTGTTTTTTTTGAAAATATTGTTAATGAAAATACTACTAGTACCCGCCAGCTATTAATTCACGAGGTAATGGGTAGGAATTGCGGATGGCTTACTGCAAAAACAGCTTTTGATTATAGAGAGAGGATGGAGCAAAGATCCTTTATCCCAGAGCTGTTGATTGATAAAGAACGTTGGGATATTGATGCAATATACATACCAGAAACAGATTTTGATTTTCAGACTGAAGTAAATCGATTAAAAGAAATAATGAATAAAAAAGATGGCGTCAATATTTTTCTTAGTGAGGGCGCTGGGCTAGAAACTATTGTCCGTGAAATGAAAAATAATGGTGAGATAATCCCTAAAGATGCCTTTGGACATGTTAAATTAGATGAAATTAATCCTGGGCAGTGGTTTGCAAAACAATTCTCAGGTGCATTAGGTGCTGAAAAAACATTGGTTCAAAAAAGTGGCTACTTTGCTCGGTCAGCAAAGCCGAATGACAGAGACCTTGAACTGATAAATAGTTCATCGGGAATAGCAGCAAAATCTGCTTTAGATTTAAATAGTGGTGTAGTGGGTAGAGATATGGACAATAACAATAAACTTGGCCTGATTGACTTTAATAGAATCAAAGGCGGCAAGCCTTTTGATTATAAGATTGAATGGTTTGATAATTTATTAAACGATATTGGTCAATAAAAAAAATATAAGGTAAAAAATATGAGCTTAGAGTTCGATAGTCTGCAAGATATAGCGCAAGCGATGACAATAAAAGGGAAAGGTATCTTAGCGGCAGATGAAAGTAATCCAACCTGTAAAAAGCGTTTCGATTCAATTGGTGTAGAAAGTACAGAACAAAATAGGAATATATATCGTGATATGTTGTTCACAACTGAGGGCATGAAAGATTTTATTAGCGGTGTTATTCTATATGATGAAACAATAAGACAGTCTACAATAAAGGATGGGGTTTCTATTCCTGATTTTTTATCAGATCTTGGAGTTATACCAGGAATAAAAGTAGATGCCGGCACAAAGGACTTAGCAGGAATGGATGGTGAGAAAGTTACTGAAGGCTTAGATGGGTTAGATGAAAGGCTAAAAGAATATTATTCTCTTGGTGCGAGATTTGCAAAGTGGCGAGCAGTCATTTCTATCGGGGAAGCCGAACCATCTGGTACTTGTATATCAGCAAATGCCCATGCTCTTGCTAGGTATGCATCACTATGCCAACAAAACGGTATTGTTCCTATTGTTGAGCCAGAAATCCTAATGGAGGGTAACCATACAATTGAAGATAGTTTTCTAGTCTCTGAGGAGGTATTGCAAACAGTTTTTTATGAGCTTTATAACCAGAATGTTATGCTAGAGGGTATTGTACTAAAACCTAATATGGTTTTATCGGGATATGATTGTAGTGAAAAAGCCAGTGTTGAAAAAGTTGCGGAGATGACGGTTAAGGTATTTAAAAGATGTATTCCTTCAGCTGTACCTGGGATTGCGTTTTTATCTGGAGGGCAAAGTGATGAAGATGCTACATCGCACTTAAATGCAATGAATAAATTACTTGGTGATAAGTCTCCTTGGAATCTCACGTTCTCTTATGGTCGTGCATTGCAAGCTTCAGCTTTAAAAGCATGGGGTGGGGAGAATGAAAATATAAGCAATGCTCAGCAAGCTTTTTATAAGCGAGCTAAGTTTAATAGTTTAGCAACGATGGGCAATTATTCTGAGGATATGGAATCGTAGACGATTTTATTATT